>URNE01000057.1 GCA_900549045.1 uncultured bacterium
GGACGGAGGGTTCTCAGATAACGGATTGATTTTTCAATCGCCGAAACGGGTGCTTTGTCCATTTCGTATTCGACGATGAACCATTCCGTGCGCCCTTCGTTCTCGCTCCATGAGAGGACCTTTTCCCACGGGATGTCGTCTTCGCCGATGGCGGGTTCATAGCCGGCTGCTTTGGAATAGGGCTTGAGGTGGATGCTCTGATTGCGTCCGGCGTACTTTGTGAGAACCGCATAGGGATCGGCGCCGCCGCACATGCAGTTTCCGGTATCCAGCTGAAGAATGACGCGCGGATCGGTGTTTTCCGCAACGATTTCCCACGGGATCTGTCCCTCAACCGGCTGGTGGTCGTGTGCGTGACTGTGGTAACCGGTGCGGACTCCGCAGCGGCTGAGCTTTTCGGCAACGGCGTTCAGGCGGTCGGCGAAGCGTTTCCAGTCATCGAGTTTGTCGGACTTGTACCAGGGGACGCAGATATATTTGTTGCCGACCGCGAGATTGCGGCGGAGCGTTGCGTCGAAATCGTTTTCGAGCGCCTCGATTCCGGTGTGCCATCCGGCGCAGACGAGTCCGGTCTGACGGAGGAGGGCGACGTAAAGTTCCGTCTGGTAATGAGTCCCGTAGAACTCGACGCCGTCGTAGCCGGCGTTTTTGATGATGTTCATCGCCTGGAGCGGGTTCTCCTCAAATATTTTGCGGAGAGAATACGCCTGAAGCGCGATCGGAAGCTGAATCATGAGAAAAACTCCTTTGTTTTAAGTTCTGATGCAAGCTACTATACAGCCGGAAAGCAAAATTTCCAGTCTTTTCTTATAAAAAAAAACAAAAAAAAATTGAAAAACTCCCGTTTGTGTGCTATATTAAGCGGTTATCGTACAAAACTAACCTAAGAAGGAGTTCCCCGTGAAGGAGCTTGGAATTGGAATTGTTGGATTCGGAACCGTGGGCGCCGGCGTTGCCGACTGTCTTATAAAAAACGGTGAAGTCATTGCGAAACGCACCGGAGTGAAACCGGTCATCCGGAAAATCGCCGATCTCGACATCGTGCGCGACCGCGGCGTCAAAGTCCCGCGGGAAGTGCTGACTACAGATGCGATGGAGGCGATCGAAACCTGCGAGGTCATTGTTGAACTCGTCGGCGGAACCACATTTGCGAAAACGATTATTCTCGAAGCTCTGAAACGCGGAAAACCGGTTGTCACCGCCAATAAAGCCCTGCTCGCCAAGTACGGCGAAGAGCTGTTTGCCGAAGCGGAAAAATCCGGAACCGACATCTTTTATGAAGCCAGTGTCGGCGGCGGCATTCCGATCATCAAGAGCCTTCGTGAAGGTCTTGTCGGCAACCGCATCAACAGAATTTACGGCATTCTCAACGGGACCTGCAACTATATTCTCACGCGCATGGAACGCGATCAGGCGGACTTCAAAGAGGTTCTCGCGGATGCCCAGAAGCTCGGTTACGCCGAAGCCAATCCGTCGCTCGACATCGACGGATTCGATACCGCCCACAAGGCAACCATCGCCGCTTCGCTCGCGTACGGCAACTGGTTCGGCATGGATCCGGTTTACGTCGAAGGAATTACGGAAATCTCCCTTGACGAAATCACGCTCACCAATGAGCTCGGATACAAGATTAAACTGCTCGCAATCATCAAGCAGGACAACGGGAATGTGGAAATCCGCGTTCATCCGACCCTGATTCCAAAACAGTCCATGCTTGCGAAAGTGGACGACGTTTTCAATGCCGTCATGGTTAACGGCGACTTTGTCGGCGATACGATGTTCTATGGACGCGGCGCAGGCCGCAACGCCACCGCCAGCGCGGTTGTCGCGGACATCACCGACGTCTGTCTGAACCTCACCGCCGGCTCCTCCCGCCGCATCCCCGGATTCGTTGCCGGCAACCTCTACAACAAGGTTCTGCCGATCGACAACGTCAAGTCCCGCTACTACCTGAGTCTTCAGGTTGCGGACGAGCCGGGCGTGCTTGCGCGGATCACCAACATCCTCGCCGCCTGGAACATCAGCATTTCCAGCGTTGTGCAGAAGGAACGCAAGGGCGAAGAAAACGTTTCACTCGTCATTCTCACGCACCTTTGCGAAGAGAAGAGCATGAAGGCCGCGATTTCCGAAATCAACGCGCTTGCGGAAGTCCGCAACAACGTTAAATTCATCCGAATCGAGGACCTGTGAGCATGAGCGGTTTTCATACGGTAGAAAAAATCGGCGGAACCTCGATGACGCGTTTCGGCGACGTCATGCGCAACGTCATCATCGGCAAGCGTCAGGGCAATGAGCTTTACAACCGCATCTTCGTGGTTTCCGCATATGGCGGCATAACGAATCTTCTGCTGGAAAACAAGAAGACGGGCGCACCCGGAATCTACGGATTTTTCGCGAAGGATTCCGCCGAGTGGCGTCCCGCACTTGAAAAGACCCGCGAAGAAATGCTGCGTCTCAACCGCACGTTCGCGGATATCGGACTCGACGTCTCGAAGGCGGACGAGTTCGTCAATCAGCGTCTCGACGGCCTGATTGTCTCCCTTGAGAACATCGTGTCTCTGCGGACGTTCGGTCATTTCAAGCCGAAAGAGTATCTGCCGGCGGCCCGCGAGTTTCTTGCGGCAGTCGGAGAGGCGCACAGCGCGTACAACTCCGCGCTGATTCTTCAGGCGAACGGCGTGAACGCCCGTTTTGTCGATCTTTCCGGCTGGAAGTCGATGGAAAACCTTGATCTTGACCGCGCGGTTCTCAAGGCGTTTGAAGGAATTGATTTCGCGCACGAGATGCCGATCGTCACAGGCTACGTCAAGTGCGACCAGGGCATCATGAAGACTTTCGACCGCGGTTACAGCGAAATCACGTTCAGCAAGATTGCGGTTCTTACGCATGCCCGCGAAGGCGTGATCCACAAGGAATTTCATCTCTCGACCGGCGACCCGAAACTCATCGGGGAAGACAAGGTGCAGGTGATCGGCAACACGAACTTCGACATCGCCGACCAGCTTTCCGACATGGGCATGGAGGCGATCCACCCGAAAGCGGCGAAGGAGATGGAGATTCAGAATATTCCGATCCGCGTCAAAAACGCATTCGATCCGGAACATCCCGGAACCCTCATCAGCCGAGACTACGTTTCTCCCGTCCCGCGCGTCGAAATGATTTGCGGACGCAATGACATCGACGCCATTGAGGTTCACGATCCGCGTATGGTCGGCGAGCCGGGATACGATCACGAGCTGACCGCGTGCCTCAAGAACAATCACATCAGCTATATCGCAAAGACGACGAATGCGAACACCATCACCCACTTCGTCTCCGAGCGGGCGAAAACACTGGATGCGTGTCTGGAAGAGATCCGCGCCAAGTTCCCGGATTCCAAAGTCGAGATTTTCAAACTCGGCATTATTTCCGTAATCGGCACGAACATGCGCGTTCCCGGGTTCCTGACCCGCGCGGCGAAAGCGCTTTACGATTCGAAAATCAACGTTCTCGCGCTCGATCAGACGATGCGCCAGGTGAACATCCAGTTCATGGTGAATCGGCTCGATTTCAAGAATGCGCAAATCGTTCTGCACCGCGAATTCGTGGAAAAGCAATAAAAGACTTATTCCCTGAACGGCGGCTGAAAACGGCCGCCGTTTTCATATGGCAGAAGGGGCTCTGAAATGCAAAACAAACTGAAAGAGGCGCTCGAAAGCAAAGTCCTTGTTTTCGACGGCGCCATGGGAACCGAAATTTACCGCCGGAACTTTTTCGTAAACACCTCTTATGAGAATCTCTGTCTGACCAATCCGAAGGTGATCGGCGAAATCCACAAGAGTTATCTTGATGCGGGCGCCGAAGTGCTGACAGCCAACTCTTACGGCGCGAATTTCAACAAACTCGCGAAGTTCGGTCTTGCAGAACGTCTGGAGGAGATCAACCGCGCGGCAGTCCGCATTGCAAAGACGGCGGCGGACGGCAAAGCTCTGGTTGCGGCGTCCGTCGGCCCGGTCGGAGACATTCCGAAGGGTACGGTCTGCACGAAGGAGCGCGCGGTTGAGATGATCGCGGAACAGGTTCGCGCGCTCGTGAAAGAGGAGCCCGATTTCATTCTGTTTGAAACGCTCCGTTCGCTCTATGACGTGGAGATCGCGGCTGCCGCTCTCGAATCCGCCGCGCCGGATTATCCTTACATGATCAGCGTTCAGGTCGACCGCAACGCCCAGACGCAGAGCGGCGACGACGTTTCCGCAATTTTCGCCTTTCTTGCGAAAATGAAGCATCGTCCGACGGCGTTCGGACTCAACTGCAGCCCCGGACCGGGAGCGGCGCTTGCGGCGTTTGAAAAATTCGCACACCACTGCGCGTATCCGGTCGTCATTCAGCCGAACGCGGGAATGCCGCAGAACGTGGACAACCGCATGATCTACATGAGCAGTCCGGAATACTTTACGACTTACGCCATGCGCTGCGTCGCTCTCGGCGCGCGTGGTGTCGGCGGATGCTGCGGAACCACGCCGGATCATATCCGCGACATGGCGCGGAGCATCAGCCCGATGACGAAAATCGAACGCGCGGCGAAGGTTCAGGTCACCGCGGCGGAAGCTCCTCTGAAAGAGCCCGTTCCGACGGCGGAAAAATCGATGCTGGCAAAGAAACTCGCAAATCATGAATGGGTTTACACGGTGGAAATTGTTCCGCCGCAAGGATATCTGCTTGCGCAGACGGTGGAGAAATCGAAGCTCTGCGCGGCTGCCGGATTCGACGCCGTGAACATTCCGGACGGTCCCCGCGCCAGTTCGCGCGTTTCACCGCTCGTCACCGCGTGCAAGATTCAGGAAGGGGCGGGAATTGAGACGATTCTTCATTTCTGCTGCCGAGACAAAAATCTTATCGGGATGCAGGCGGATCTTCTCGGCTGTGCGGCGATGAACATCAACAACATTCTTTTCATTACCGGCGACCCGCCGAAGCTCGGCGACTACCCGTTCGCTTCGGGCGTGTTCGATATGGATTCCATCGGCATGGTGCGCGTCCAGAGCCGTCTGAACCGGGGCGTCGATCTTGCCGGCAAGGCGATTGACGCGCCGACGAAAGCGTTTGTCGCCGTCGGCGCCGATCCGAACGCGCTGGACATGGAGCGGGAAATCCGCCGTTCGCGCGAGAAAATCGAAGCGGGCGCCGAAGCGTTCATCACACAGCCGGTGTTCGACGTCGAGTCGCTGCTGCGTTTCATCGATGCGGTTCCGGAACTGCGCGACGGCGCGATTCCGGTGATTGCGGGCATCTGGCCGCTGGCGAGTTACCGCAACGCCGAATTCATGCGCAACGAAGTTCCCGGCGTCGTCGTCCCCGATTCCGTTATGGAGCGCATGGCGAAGCCGGCGACGAAGGAGGAACAGCGCGAAGTCGGCATTCAGATTGCGCGGGAGGCGATCGCCGCCATCCGCGGACGCGTCGCCGGCGCGCAGATCAGCGCGCCGTTCGGCAATGTCAACACGGCAATTGCGGTGATGCGCAAATAAAAGCGTCCTTTTCTCGGATCCGGGCTTGAATCGGACCCGTTCTCGTGCTATTGTACGCTTTCAAAAAATCAGGAGATCAACATAATCATGGCTGGATATGAAGCTGTTATCGGCTTGGAAGTGCACGTTCAGATAAAAACGGATTCCAAGATGTTCTGCAAATGCCCGAACCGTTTCGGGTCCGAACCGAATACAAACGTCTGCCCGGTCTGCATGGGACATCCCGGCGTGCTGCCGACTCCGAACCGCGAGGCGATCCGCAAGACTGTCATGGCGGGGCTCATGACGGAATGCCGCATTCCGAACCGCAGCAAATTCGACCGCAAGAGCTACTTCTATCCGGATATGCCGAAAAACTATCAGCTCACCCAGTACGACATGCCGTTCTGCCTTGCCGGCCGCATCCACATTCACGGCAAAGGTTTTTCCGGCGAGGAGATGGCGGACAAGTACATCGGGCTGACCCGCATTCACCTTGAAGAGGACGTCGCCAAGCTCACGCATTTCGGCGACTGCTCCGGCGTTGACTTCAACCGAGCGGGCGTTCCCCTCATGGAAATAGTCAGCGAACCCGACATGCGCAGTGCGGACGAGGCGTATGCCTATCTCACCGCCCTCAAACAGATCATGCAGTTCGGCGGAATCGGCGACTGCGATATGGAAAAAGGACAGATGCGCTGCGACGTCAACATTTCCATCCGCCACCGCGGCGACGAGAAGTTCGGGACCAAAATTGAACTCAAAAACCTCAACAGCTTCCGCGCCGTTCACCGTGCGATCTCTTATGAAATCAAACGCCAGATCGTCATGCTCGAAGCCGGGGACGTCATCCATCAGGAGACGCGCGGCTGGAACGACGATGCAGGTGAATCCTATCTGATGCGCTCCAAGGAGAACGCGAACGACTACCGCTATTTTCCGGAGCCGGACCTCATGCCCGTCGTCCTTTCCGATGAAGATATCGAGGCGATCCGCAAGACTCTTCCGGAGCTTCCCGAACAGAAGCGCGAACGCTATGTGCAGGATTATGCGCTCACCGATTACGATGCGCACGTCATCACGCTCGACCGCGATCTTGCCGCGTACTTTGAACGCGCCGCGGATAAGTCCAAAGCTCCGAAGCTTGTGGCTAACTGGGTGATCGGCGATTTCATGCGTCTGATCGGCGAAGAGAAAATCGAGATTGCCGACTGCAAGGTCAAACCCGAATCGCTCGCCGCAATGGTCGATATGATCCAGTCCGGCGCAATCAACGGCAAAATCGCGAAAACGGTCTTTGAGGAGATGTTCAAGACAGGCAAGGAGGCCGCCGACATCGTGAAGGAGAAGGGGCTCGTTCAGGTCTCCGATGAATCCGCAATCACGGGATTTGTCGATCAGGTGATCGCCGCGAATCCCGCACAGGTTCAGCAGTTCAAAGAGGGCAAAACCGCAGTTCTTCAGTTCCTGGTCGGCCAGGTGATGAAGGCCAGCCGCGGAAAGGCGAACCCGCAGATGGTTCTCAAGATGCTCAAGGAAAAGCTGGGCTGACCGGTTTCAACTCAATTTGCGCGGCGGGATTTTCCGCCGCGTTTTTCGCATAAGGACTTCATCATGATTTCTCAGAAACAGATAAGCGGCGAACCGTTCGTCGTTGTCGAAACCCCGCGCTGGAAAGCGGAAATCATTCTTTCGGTCGGCTCGAACATGCTGTCGCTCATCGACCGCAACACCGGATTCAATATTCTGCGCGAGCCGCCCTCCATGGAAGCTCTGAAGAAGCAGCCGGAAATCTACGGTCTGCCCGTCCTGATTCCGCCGAACTGCATCTATCAGGGCAAGTTCTCGTGGCGCGGACGCGACTATTCGCTTCCGGTCAACAACCGTTTCGGCAATCACATCCACGGAGTCGTGCTTCATGCTCCGTGGGAGTTCCTTGATTCCTCCGAAGAAGAGGGGAGAACGGTTGTGCGGACCCGCTGCATTTACGATGAACGCAATCCGATGTTTGCCGGATTCCCGCACAAAATGGATGTCGTTCTTACATACACATTTCTTCCGGACCGCGTGCTGCAGAAACTTTCCGCGACCAATCTGAGCGACTCGGTCATGCCGTTCGCCGCCGGGTTCCACGCCTCGTTCCGCTTTCCGCTGGGCGACCGTTCGCCGGAAGCCTACCGCACCAGCTCGGTTCGCGTCACCGTCGCGGACTATTGCTGGGAATTCGATAAAGCCGTGCGCGGAACCCCGACAGGAAAGAAGCTGCCCTGGAATGGATTCGACACGTTCCGGACGGGGAAAATCATCAACCGCGCTCCCGTCTCGCGCCAGGCTCCGCTTGTGGAGGATACGCTCGACGGCAAGCCTTTCCTCGGCGCGGTTCTGGAGTTCCCGGTTGCGGGCGTCCGTGTCGTCTACGAATTCGACCGGAAGTACAATCAGACCGCTCTCTGGAACTGGTTCGGCGACGAGGATTTCTTCTGCGCCGAGCCGATGAGCTGGATCGCGGATTCTCCGCACCTCCCGCTGCCCGAATCGGAAACGGGCATTTACGCGCTGGAACCTGGTAAAACCTGGGAGGCGGAAAACTGCATCCGCGCGGACGACAAGGTGAGCAAATGACGCCGGCGGAATTGAAACACCGATTGCTCACGCTGTTCACTGTCTTTTTCAAGATTTCGGCTGTCGCCGTCGGCGGCGGTCTGACAATGCTTCCGATGATGTCAAAGGAATTTTCCGAGGACCGCAAATGGATTTCCGAGGAGGAGATGGTCGACATAGTCGCGATTGTGCAGTCGGTTCCCGGCATCATTGCCGTGAATATGGCGATTCTGACCGGCTCCCGCGTAGCCGGGCTTCCCGGCGTGCTGGTGGCGTCGGTCGGCGTGGTTCTGCCTCCGGTAATCGTGATTACTTTGCTTGCCGCCTTGTTTTCGCAGTTCGCAGGAAACGAGACAATGGACCACATTTTCCTCGGAGTCCGTGCCGCGGTTGCGGCGTTGATCCTGCTTTCCGTGATAAAAATGAGCCGTTCGGTTTTGAAGACTCTTACGGCGAAGGTGATCGCCCTGGCCGGATTCCTGCTGCTGGTGGTGTTCTCCGTCGACGCCGTCGGCATGATTGTCGGCGCGGCGGTCGTCGGACTCGTTCTCGCCTGGATTCACTATCTCCGCTTGAAAAAAGCGGAGGAGGTGACGAAATGACGCTTTGGCAGATGTATCTTCTTTTCGCCAAGATCGGGCTTTTCACGTTCGGCGGCGGCTATGCGATGATTCCGCTGTTCCAGACGGAACTGGTGACGAACTGGCAGTTCATGACGAACGCGGAATTTGCAAACTTCGTGGCGCTTGCGCAGGTGACGCCGGGGCCGGTCGGGCTGAATGCGGCCACATATATCGGCTATCAATGCGGTCTCAGGAACATCGGCGGAGTGCTGGGCGGCGCCTTCGGCGGGCTGATCGGCACGCTGGGCGTGATGACGCCTTCGCTGGTCGTCGTCACGGCGATTGCGTATTTCATGCAGGTGTTCAAGGACAATCCGGTGGTCAAGGCGATTCTTTCCGGCATCCGTCCCGCGACGCTCGGACTGATTGCCGCCGCAGTGGTTTTCTTTGCGGAGACATCGGTTTTCTCTGCGCCTCTGAGCTATTTGTGGACGCGGGGACAGCATTTCGGTCTCTGCTGGCAGGGCTGTCTTATCTTTGCGGCAACGCTGCTGCTTTCGCTGAAATGGAAAATCAGTCCCGTCTGGATTCTGATCGGCTCCGCTGTTGTGAGCTGGCTTCTGTTCCAGTTCTGAAAAAAACTTATCCCGCTTTCATTGGATGTGCCACTGAAAGCGGGATATTTGAGCAGTATTTTACTTTGCCGGCGCGTCGGCGCTCCGGACTTCAAAACTCAGAGTTACTTCAGCCCCCTCCTTACATAGAATGGTCTGCATGAAGCGGTCGGAATCACGGCAGTAAATAACGCCGTTTTCAACGACTGGTTTCCCGAAGGGTTGCCAGCCAACCAGAGCGCCGCTGTTCTTGCGGATGGAAAAATCTTTGTTCTTGAGTTCAGCCCCTTTGATTTCAAGATTGCGGTATGCCGCATATTTTCCCTCTTTTCCCGTGCTCATGAACCAGAGATTGACCGCACCGGCGGACTTCGGAATGAAGGAGATGGAGCGTTTCTGCCATTCACCGGAAATCTTTCCAATGAAGAGAAGGCGTTTGTCGCTGTTTTCCTTCTGCCAGGTCGCCTGGCTTGCGGAAACTCCTTCGACAGGGATTCCGATTGCGAGGGAAATTCCTTTCGGGTC
>URNE01000058.1 GCA_900549045.1 uncultured bacterium
GTACCAAGGAGTAACGCTCAATGAAACCATGTATGTTTTGCGGCAAGGAAATTCAAGACGAAGCGCGCAAATGCCGCTATTGCGGAAAATTGCAGCAGAAGGGAGAGACTGCATCCAACATTTTCGATAAGATCCGTTCCTCCGCTCAAATCCGTTTAGGCGGAGGATTCGGCAAATCCATGGGAATATTCATGGCTGCCAATGTCGGAATCATGGTTGTTCTGATGCTGATTGTCCGGATGTTCGAACCAGATGCCGGACTCGGAACAGCACTCCTGTTACTGCTGATCGGGGGTGCGATTCCCTTCGGAATGCTGTTCTTTTCAAAACCTCTGCTGAAATGGAAATATAAAATCAGGATCATTACAGAGAAAGATGTAAAAGACGATCAGGAGAAATATCTGCTGGAGCTGGTCCAAACACTGGCGAACCGCGCCAATCTTCCCGCTGTACCGGAAGTCGGAATTTATGAAAGCGCGGAAATGAACGCCTTCGCCACTGGCGCCTCCAGAAGCGATTCCATGATTGCTTTCAGTTCCGGTTTGCTCAAGCAGATGGACAGAAACAGTATTGCCGGAGTTGCGGCTCACGAAACCGCCCATATCGCCAATGGCGATATGCTGACCATGACTCTGCTGCAGAGCTTGATCAACATCGCCGTAATCGTGATTGATTTCGCGCTGGAGCAGATGGACTGGTATGAGGAACTCAGCAAGAAATCACGCTTTCTGTCCTGGCTGGTCCATTTTGTCATCGTGAACGTCCTGTTCCTTCTGGGTGATCTGATTTTGCTGTGGTTTTCACGCCATCGAGAATTTGAAGCAGATGCAACTGCTGCTTCTTTAGTTGGTACGGAGGCTATGTCAGGAGCTCTTCGCAGGTTAATGGATGATTCTCATGCAGGGGAAACGGTTGCGGCTGATGATCCTGCTGCCGCAATGATGATTTCCGCTCCTCCGGCGTGGACAGATATTCTTTCCACGCATCCATCTCTGGAAAGACGCATTGAACAGTTAGTCTTAAAAAAATAATACATATTATCAGCCGTGTCACTGATGAAAAAGTGACACGGCTGATGAAGCCCAATACGATTGATCAAGATAAAACTGAAAGCTTCTTTACGCTTTGAACCGCAGATGACACTTGGGACAGTAGTACAATCCGATCACGTTTTCATCGATCAGCTTGCCAGCCTGAGCACCGAGCAGACCTCCGGAGGTAACACCCCAGAGGAGATTCAGGATACCTCCCGCAACAGCTCCAATGGTAGTTCCGACAACTCCCAGTGCACTTCCGCCACGGGCTCCGCGAACCATGCCGACAATCACGACGGCCCCTCCAGCGGTAATTCCAGTTGCAGTTCCAACCGTACTGGCCCGATGAAGCGGGTTGGCAATCGATGCACAATTCGGACAAAAGACTTTCGCCATAGTAACGACTCCTTCTTTCAGTTGATAAAACCGGCGACCGAAGCCGCCGGGGTGCGAGGAACTCTGTCGTTTGCACCACTTCCGACAGAGGGCGTACCAGGGCAGAGCGCCGTGGAGTACTTCCAGAGTTCCGCCGGGGTGCCGTCCAGTCCAAACAGTCGGGTCAGACTGCGGTAGCACTGATCGGCACGGGCAGGACTGTATTTCTTGGCGGTTTCGGTGAAGGCGTTCAACAAGCTCCACCGGGTCGGTTCGGCGAACTCCTCATGCCGGGGATGTTTGAACTCCTTCCAGACGGTCAGAATATCACATGACGGAATCGCCTGACGTTCCGCCGCCACCACCAGCGAAGCACGAACTTCATCATCATTGAGTTCATCGATCTTCAACTCATCTGCTACGTTTTCCAATGTCAGAAACTCCAGTTCCAAAGCGTTCACAGCTTCCAGAACCAGACCGTTCAATTCGATCCGGGATGTATGCCGACGCTTCAGAACCGTACTTCCTCCGAAGCACAAATTACTGCACACGTGGACACTGATCCCCGCTGACAAACCAACCGCAATCGTGCGATCATGACTGTTGCGGATGCCAATGCAGCGGCTCCACTCCATGCTCGAACTTTTGTTGATCCGGATCATGCCGAACATTCGCTGTCCGTCACGGGCCAAGCCATACTGCTCCTCAAGGATCGTCCAGCAATGCGCTTTGACCACATCGGTTACAGCGTCGATCACCTCGCTGTGAGGAACCGGCTTCCAGCTCGCGGTAGCGGTCGGAGTCGGAACCAGTGCGATCTCGTCACGTCCGACGAACTTCCCTTCACACATCGTCAATCCCATCATCTCACCTCCATTTTTTCAGATGCCACTGTCTGCAACGATTCCAATACGGACACTCCGCACAGGCAAACGATGTTTCATTGGGCAGGAACACGCCTTTGTTGATCGCATCCTGCGCCCGGTTCGCCAGTGTCTCGAAACGCCGGAAGTCGTGAAAACCGCGACTGGTGTAGTGGCTCTCACAACCCGGATTCTTCGTCTTGGTAATGACATCGAACCGAAAGAGCGGAGCCGTGCCATTCTGCTTCTCGTAGGCATAGCTGAATACGGTCGCCTGTAAATCACGGTCAGCCTTGCCAGCAGGCCAGCGGCTCGCCGAGGTTTTCCAGTCCACGATGCAGACATCCCGTCCATCCTGAACCAGTAAATCCCATTCACCGATCAGCGGCTTGTCCAAACCGGGAACGTCAATCTTGAACGCCTGCGCGACTCCCTTGATCGTGTAGTAATCCGTCCAGTTCGCCAATGCCGCATCCAGCATCTTGGTCGCAAGAGCGATCATCGAATCGAAGTTCTCGCCCTCCTTATAGCTCAGGTTCGGGGTAGCTTCGGCTTCGATCCTGAACGCCTCCGAAAAACGCTCCACAAGCTCATCCTGCCGCAGAGAGTTTCCCATCATACATTCCCATGCCTGAGCGGTCAAGGCCGCATGAAACGCTTTCCCGAACGGGAAGCAGACCGAAGTCCGTTCGACCTCGGTCTGATCCACGTAACGGTACATGAATTGCGCCTGACAGACGTTGAGGTACGTATTCAACGCCGAATACGACCAGTGCGGTTCCTTCCGCAGTTCGTTGATGGTCGCCATCACGCAGCCCTCCATTCGTTGATCTGATTGGAGCACTGCTGACGGGACAACTGACGCACATCGGGAACCTGGAACCGGGCTGCGATCTGCTGCGGAGTCACGCCACGCTGACGGGCCAGATCAAGCAGATACGAGAGCTGTTTCGGACTCGCCGGACCATCGTTCTGACGGTCTCCTGCTCTCCTGCCTTGAGGAGCGTTTTTCGGCCCGTTTGAAGCCGGATAAGTGCCGTAATTACGGGGATCATTTCCGTGCAGTTCCGCTTCGACCGAGTTCCGTACCAGATCGAACGTTTCATGAATTCGAGCTTGGAGAGCTTCCCCGGACAAGCCGTCCGGAAGTTCGACCTCGACCGACGCATGATAACTCTGGCTCGAATACTCTTCCCCGGCGGGAACCTTCTTCGAATACGATGCATTGAGTTTCAACATAGTTTCACCTCCATAAATGAGAAGGGACGGAAGCGGTCAGGTCTCCGTCCCTTCGGTTGTGTGTTTGTTCTGTCGAATACGCTCAGATCGCCATCTTGATCCGTTCGATGGCACGTTTGGCGAGGATAAAATCCCGTTCCTTCTGCTTCTGTCTGAACACAGCCTCCTTGACCTTGCGGGTCAGGACACCGGTTTCATCGAGCAGCAGCTTGAGCCTGCCGCGCAGTTCGTCGATGCCGTGGTTCAGTTCCTCCATCGGATCGACCGTTTCGGGAACAGGTTCCGGGTTACGAACGACCGTCTGCACAGGGGCGGACACGACTCTCATTTCATTGTTTTCCATCTTGGGTTCCTCCGTTTGAGTTTGAATGGGTTTGGGTTCTTGAGTTTTCGGTTGATATAACGGTATCGTGATATAACGTCCCGTACCTCCGGTTGCAAGGATCGGGAAATGTCCGTCACATGCCTCAATCTTCGTATGCCCCTCCGACAACAGCCGAAGAAGCACGTATTTGTTGAGTTTAATCGAAACATCGTTCCAGTTGCCGATGAACTCCGCTGCTATGCTGGTGTGCATTTCGCCAGCGAGAATGTTCAGATACCCCGGATCATCGCTCTGGTACAGCTCCACTGGATTATGCGGAGGCTGATCAGGAACGTTCTTGAGAAAGATTTCAAGCTGCTGACCACGCTCCGGCAGAAACGATACCGAACGGACCAACGCCTTCTGCGAGGGGATAACCTGTTTCCAGTTCGGATAGTTCCCCTCCAACCCTTCCGCATACCAGACCCAGTGTTCCGTTTCGATGCGGCACATCTTCCCGGTTCTGTCCGTCCACGTACAGAGCGTACCGGATTCCGCTGTTTTAGTCTGCATCAGTGCCAACGGAAGCGGTATCGTGAAGTCATCCACATTCAGCGGAACGTAGATGTTCAGCAGTTCCTTGCCGTTGGTCGTAGTGATCCCCTCCCGACACAGGTTGATTCCCTGCAAGACCTTGCGAGGGTTGTTCCGGTCAACAAGCGGAGATGCCGCAGCAAACAGAGCGACAAACTCCTTCGGCAGTTCACTGACAGAGCTGTGTTCACCCTCATCGGGAACCCGCCACTCCACACCGGACTTCGGAAACAAAGTCCTCTCCCCGACTCGCAGAGTTCCTTCGTTGTCTTCGAGCTCCAGTGTCTTGTTCCGGCATCCGCGCACCGCATCTCGGAACTCATCGAATCCCACGATACAGCGAAACTCGACTTCACCAGCACATGCCGTCCGGAACGTCATCTGTTCAGACGGAGAACGGGTACTGAAACAGACCTTGCCATCCTTGCATTCAACCAGCAGGGATTTATGCTCCGGGATGGGAGACATCCGGCTGATCAGTTTTCCGAGCGCGATCAACGCTCTTTCCAATTCATTTTTGTTCACTTCAATCTTCATACACAACCTCCATGATGTTGAAAATAAGAAACCCCTCCGATCCCGAAAGACCGGAAGAGCCGTTGATAAGGTTCAGGCCGATCTCTTCAGCCTGCTGTCACGAGGTTATATATACGTGAAATTGGAATGAAATACACTGATAAAATAAGAACAATCCTATGCAGAGAATAACTCTGACACCGTATTTTTGAGCTCAACGAACCACGATCAAGGAGAAAAGCCATGACTGAATCCCACCCATTGCAAAGCGTTATCCGCAGCATCATCGAACGTTATCTTGCCAGGTACGAATCCGTATCTGTTGGAATCTATCGGTTCCATGCGATAGACGGAGGTGAGTTCTCCAAATACCTGAACTCTCTCAAGATCACGTTGAACCGGAAAGCATTCATTCCGACTTACTGCTGGCATTATGATCCATACGGAGAACGCTATATCCTCTTCCTCTTCATCTGCGATGGATATGGACGATACGACCTTGCCGATCTCCTGTCTGTAATCAAGCGACTTTGGACATCCCATTCCATGTCACCTGTCGAACAGATTGACAACATCCGTATCACAGTAAACAATTCAACTGATGGAATGAGACATCTGGATCAATGGATTCTGAACTGTAATGAACGGATACCGCATCAGCGGAGCTACGGAGCTTCTCAAATGATATGAGCTATTTCCCTCATCTGTTGTCACTGGACAACAGATGAGGGAGAATCTTATTTATACAGATGTATCAATAATGACAAAATGGTTCTTTATCGCAGATAGGACTCCTCAACGCTCCGGCATAGCTCAGCGGTAGAGTAGGTGGCCCTCCTTCTGATAGAAGCGTCAGCAGGGGAGTGTCGCTGGTCATTTGGAACATACAAGACTGCCGGACTTGAAAAGAAGAGATTCCAGTGGTAACTTATTGGCACCTTATGGGCACCTTATAGTCCACTTATTCGACCTGTTTGAGAGCATCTCATCAAGAGATGCGGCAGGCTTCCAAAAGGGAAGATCAAAGCTGAATTTGAGGCTGAAACATGGGAAATGGAGGCAAAAAAATGGCTCCGGCAGTAGGATTCGAACCTACGACCAAGTGGTTAACAGCCACCTACTCTACCGCTGAGCTATGCCGGAGCGTTGTATCAAGCATTATCGCCTGGTATGTCATTAATATACTGCACTTCCGGAAAAATGCAAATGCTTTTCCGCATTTTTTTGTTTTTTTTTCGAAATCGGCACTTTGGATGCGACGCCAAAAGGCGGATGTCTCGATACTCTATGCCGTTTTCAAAGGCGACAAGTCGGAGAATAATTCAACTTCGGAAAAAATGAAGCGGGAAAAGCAAAAGCTGCCGCGGCGGGACGAACTGTTTCAAGCGTCCGTTCAACCCTTCAATGGAACATCGGCCGTGTTATGCTTCTGTTTGAACTCACCCGTTGACTCCGTCTGCCGCCGGATTCGAGGCCGAAGGTCCGCCCGGGAACATCGGATTTCACGTTTTTGTCCGCCGCACTTCCGGCTTCGCCCCTTCTCCTTCAGCGGGAATCAATCGCAAAAGCTCTTTTTGCACTCAATTCAACCGCGCAGAACAGCGGGGAAAACACGAGAAATGCGAGAAACGACGAAAAAAAATTATTTTTTCTCTTCAATCCGACTTGCATGTGCCAACGATGGCAACTATCTTATACCGGAATCCAAAAAACAAAAGGACAAAATCATGGATCTGCTTAAAAGAAAAAACGCTCCAGCTCTCCCCGTTAAAGTTCTCCAGTTCGGCGAAGGAAACTTCCTCCGTGCGTTCATCGACTGGATGATCAACGAAATGAACAAACAAGGGAAATTCAACGGACTCGTGCAGCTCGTGCAGCCGCTCCCGAAAGGGCTCACGGATTTCATCAATGCGCAGGACGGTCTCTACACCCTCATCCTCCGCGGAATCTCCGAAGGAAAAGTCGTTGAAAAGCGCGAGGTCATCGAATCCGTCAAGGGATGTCTGAATCCGTATGAAAGCTGGGAGGCGACCGTCAAAGCGGCGTGCAGCCCGGATCTCCGCTTCGTTTTCTCCAACACAACCGAGGCCGGAATCGAACACAAGCCGGAACCGTACACATCGGGAACCTGCCAGAACACGTATCCGGCAAAGCTCACAAGCCTGATGTTCGAACGCTGGAAGGCATTCGGCGGCGCGGCGGAGAAAGGCGTTGTCTTCATTCCCTGCGAACTTATCGACAAAAACGGAATCACGCTCAAAAAATATATGCTTCAGTATGCCTCCGAGTGGAATCTTCCGCAGGGATTCGCCGAATGGCTCGAAAAGAGCTGTCTTTTCATCAACACGCTCGTCGACCGCATCGTCGCCGGATATCCGCGCGCGGAAGCGGAAAAAATCTGCGCGGAACTCGGATATCAGGACAACCTTCTGGACTGCGGTGAAATCTTCCACTTCTTCGTTATGGAAGGTCCCGAATCCATTCTCAAGGAACTCCCGCTCAAGGAGTGCGGTCTGAATGTAGTCGTGACCGACAACCAGTCGCCGTACCGCACCCGCAAAGTGCGTTTTCTCAACGGCGCGCATACGGCGGACGTTCTCGCTTCCATCATAGGCGGTCTTACCTTCGTCGATGAGATGATGAACGATCCCGTCTTCGGCAAAATGGTCCGCAAGGCGATTTACGGCGAAATTTTCCACACGGTCAATCTGCCCGAAAACGAAAAGCAGTTCTTCGCGGATTCAATTGTGGAACGCTTCCTGAATCCGTTCGCGCAGCACCGTCTGCTTTCGATTTCCCTGAACTCCGTATCCAAGTGGAAAGTGCGCGTCATGCCGAGTCTGCTGGATTACACGAAGCTCAAAGGGGAACTGCCGGAAGTTCTCGCGTTCTCGCTCGCGGCGCTGCTCCGCTTCTACCGTCTCAGCAAAGACGCGGAGGGCAAAGCGACCGCGAGTTGCAACGGCATCTCCTGGCCGGTTTCCGATTCGCCGGACGTCATCGATTTCTTCGCCGGGATTGCGGGCGACTCCACGGCGGACTATGTCCGCAAGGCTCTTGCGAACACCGCGTTCTGGGAGGCGGATCTCAACACCGTTCCCGGGCTGACCGCATTTGTGACGGACAAGCTTGAGGCGATCGACAGGATCGGCATCCGCGAAGCCGTCAAAACCGTTCTCTGAGGAAGCGCCGCCATGCAGAGCATCCGAATCAATCCGCTGGACAATGTGGCGGTCATGCTGGACGACTCCTCCGCCGAGGTCCCGCGCGGGCACAAGTTCGCGCTCCGGGATATCGCCGCGGGGGAGAACATCATCAAGTACGGCATGCCCATCGGCCGCGCGACATGTGCCGTCCGCAAGGGGGAGCACGTGCATACGAACAATATGAAAACGAATCTCGACGGCATTCTCGAATATGCCTATTCGCCCGTCGAAATCACTCTCCGTCCGGAGCCCTGCACGGAAACGTTCAAGGGGTTCCGGCGCAAAAACGGGGCCGTCGGAATCCGCAACCATATCTTCATCATTCCGACGGTCGGCTGCGTGAACAAGCTCGCGCATACTCTGGCGGAGCGGCTGAACCGCACGCTCCCCGCGGGAAGTGTCGACCGCGCGGTTGCGCTGGAGCATCCGTTCGGCTGTTCACAGCTGGGCGGCGACCATGAGATGACCCGCGCGATTCTCTGCGGACTCGTCAAGCATCCGAACGCGGGCGGCGTCCTCGTCGTCGGGCTCGGATGCGAGAACAACACCATCGATTCGTTCCGCGAAAAACTCGGAGAGTTCGACACGGAGCGCATTAAATTCCTTGTTGCTCAGAAAGAATCGGATGAGGTTGCGGCTGGAATGGAAATCCTGAAGGGGCTTGCCGCACGCGCGGCGGAGGACGTCCGCACGGATATTCCGGTCAGCGAGCTGGTCGTCGGACTCAAATGCGGCGGTTCGGACGGACTCAGCGGCATTACGGCGAATCCGCTTGTCGGGCGATTCTCCGACTGGCTGACCGCGCGCGGCGGAAGCACGATCCTCAGCGAAGTCCCCGAGATGTTCGGCGCGGAAACTCTCCTCATGGCGCGATGCCGGAGCCGGGAAGTGTTCGACAAGTGCGTGGCAATGGTCAACGATTTCAAACAGTATTTCACCCGTTACGGGCAGACAATTTACGAAAACCCGTCGCCGGGCAACAAGGCGGGCGGCATTTCAACGCTCGAAGACAAGTCGCTCGGCTGTACGCAGAAGGCGGGAAGCTCCGCCGTGAACGACGTGCTGCTCCCCGGGGAGCATGTGCACGAAAAAGGACTGAACCTGCTGACCGGACCGGGCAACGACATGGTGGCGTCAACTCTGCTCGCGTCCTCGGGCGCACACCTGATTCTGTTTACGACCGGACGCGGCACGCCGTTCGGAGCGGTTGTGCCCACGATGAAGATCGCCTCCAATTCCGCGCTTGCGCAGTTCAAGCCGAACTGGATCGACTTTGACGCCGGACGCGTTCTGAAGGAAGACCGCGACGCGGCGGATGCGGAATTCTTCGCGAAGATTCTTGCCGTCGCCGATGGTGCGGAAGCGGCGAACGAACGGAACGGCTACGAAGAGATCTCCATTTTCAAAGACGGCGTCACGCTGTAAACAGGTTTCGAGACAAAAAAACGCTCCGGACTTTTCATCGGAAAGCCGGAGCGTTTTTGTTTTCCGCGGATTTCGGTCAGAGGTTGAAATCGTACTGAATTTCCGCCGGAACGGTGTCGTCCATCTCCATGTCGTGCGTCTTGAACGGAATGAGGAGAATGACCCAGTCGATGTAACGGGCGCTGGAACGGGTCATCGGGAGAACTTCATG
>URNE01000059.1 GCA_900549045.1 uncultured bacterium
CTCCGGTGGAGTATAAGAACATGCGCGGGCCGCACCGCATGGGGGTGGTCGGCGCGGCGATCTTCGAGGGGCTCGCCAAAGATGAAAAGGAAGCCGTCGGCATGATCGAGTCCGGCGAGATTGAACTTGGATGCGCGAACGACTGGAATTCCGGCGGTCCGGGCGCGGGCATCACCTCCTACTCCATGGCGGTTCTGACCGTCACCGAAAAGAACAGCGGAACGCATGCCGTTGCCGCTCCGATTGAGGGAGCGCAGGGCGGCGGGCTCGGCGGCTGGGGCGTTTACAATCCAGAAGTCGGCGAGAACCTCAGGCGCATCGAAGGAATTTATGCGCCGCTTCTCGACGCCGCGCTGAAAGCCGCAGGCGGAATCAGCGTCGCCGATCTCTTTGCGGAAGGACTGCTGATGGGCGACGACGAACATACGCGTCAGGCGGCGACCGACAAGCAGTTTCTCGCCGCGCTGATTGAACCTCTGATGAGCACGGATCTCTCCGACGCGGAACGTCTGACGCTTCTGCGCTGGCTGAATTCCTGCCGCCGTTTCGTGCATCATATCGGCTGCGCTTCGGCGGTGGCGTCGCTGAAATCCGCGGCGAACGTGCCCGGCGCGACGCTGGTCACCGCGATGTGCGGAAACGGATACGAATTCGGAATCAAGGTCAGCGGACGCGGTGAGCGCTGGCACGTCGCTCCGGCTCCGGCCTTTCAGGGACGGTGTTTCAATCCGGCGGATTCGCTTTCGGACGCCGCACCGTGGCTCGGCGACAGCTCGAACGTCGAGGCGTGGGGACTTGGCGGGCTCGCCGCGGCCGCTGCGCCCGCGCTTCTCGCCGGACGCGGAGAGACTCCGGCGGACGGTGTTGCACAATGTGCGGAGATGGCGAAGATCTGCCATGGGCGCAATCCGCTGTTCCGCGTTCCGCTGATTCCAGAGGGCTGCACGCCGGCCGGAATCCTTCCGGAACTTGCCGTTGAAACGGGGATCACGCCGAAAATGCACGGCGGAATTCTCTCCCGCGTGACCGGCGGCCAGATCGGCGTCGGTTATGCCCGCACACCTCTCACCTGTTTTGAAAAGGCGGTCGGCTGATGGCTTGCACACTCGAAAACAGACGTCTTCGGTTTGAGACGCCGGAGTGGTCCGGCGTCGTCGCCCTTGATTCTACGGGCAACATGCTCCGTCTTTTCCATAAGAAAACGCAGATGGAAATCCTGCGTCAGCCGGAATCGGAAGGGGCGCTGAAAGAGAGTCCGATGGTTTACGGCATTCCTCTGCTTTTCCCGCCGAACCGCATCAGAGACGGGGTGTTCCGGGCGGACGGACGCGAGTTCCGTTTCGCGGTCAACGAAGCGGATACGCATTGCGCATTGCATGGAATTGTGATCGGACGCGAGTTCGAACTGAAATCGCTGGAGGAGACGGAGTCTCTTCTGCGGATTGCCGTTGCATATCGTTTCGATGCGGAGCGTCCGGAATTTGCCGGTTTCCCGTGTCCGTTTACGGCGGAAATCATCTATGAAATCCGTGCTTCCGGAATGACGCATCTTGTGCGGATTCGCAACGACGGAGACCGCGCGCTTCCGCTCGGCGTCGGCTTCCACACGGCATTTGCTGCGCCCGATGAGGAGAATGTGCGCATTGAAGTTCCGCACCGTCCGGAAGGCGCGTGGCGGATTGATGCCGTCCGTCACCTTCCCGACGGCTCCGTGCGGCCGTGGAGTGAAACGGAGGAGGGAGTGCTTTCCGGAAAACGCGGTGTTTCGGGAGTCGGTTTTTCCGCGATGTACCGTCAGCCGGAAACGGAGCGGACGGCGCGGATTCACCGGAAGAACGGGACAGTCCGCTATGAGTTCGATTCGAAATATGCGCATGGCGCATGCTGGAATCAGGGCGGAACGCGCGGGTTCTTCTGCATCGAGCCGATGAGCTGGATGACGGACGCCCCGAATGTCCCGCTTCCGGCGGAGGTCAGCGGTTTCGCTCTGCTGCCTGCCCATGAAACGGCGGAATATGCGAGCTTGATAACGGTTGAGTAAAAAAACGGGAGTCTCAAGAGAGGCTCCCTTGAATTTTACTGATAGAGTTTGAAGACGGGGACGTCCGGAAGATATTTGCGGATGAGCTCTCCGTCGAATCCGTTCCGTTCGATGAGTTCCTTGTAGAAATATGCGCTCGGCTTTGGCGTGCGCCTGAAAGTTTCAAAGTCGACGTGGACGAGCCCGAAACGCGGCTTGAAGGTGTACCATTCAAAGTTGTCCATGAACGACCAGTGGAGATAACCGCGGACGTCGACTCCGCTTTTGATTGCGTCGGAGACGGCTGCGAGGTCCTGTGCGATTTTGAGGATGCGCCAGCGGTCATCGTCGCAGGCGAGTCCGTTTTCGGTGATGAAGACGGGCTTGTCTTTCAGGCGCTGAAGCCCGTTGAGCAGACCTTCGGGGTAGAATTCTTCAAGATAGAAATTCATGTCGATCATCTTCTGATGCGTCGCGGTGTACCAGACGGAGTCGGCGGTCTGCTTACGGGCGGAGACAAGGTTGCGGCAGTAGTAGTTGATCGCCCAGTAGTCGAGAGAATCCTTGACTTCGGGAACGTATTCGGCGTCCATGTACGGCAGGACGATTTCTCCCGTGCGGATGGCGTGGAAGAAGAACTCGTTGACCTTCCAGTCGTCGAGTTCGGCGAAGACGCGGTCGAATTTGTCGAACGGGTTTGCGGGCAGGTCGGCGCGGAGCGCGTGGGCGGAACTGACGGGCGCCTTGCTCATGGTTTTGATGATGTGATAGCCGCGAGCGTGTGCGATGAGGTTGTTTGCGCGGTGAGCCCGGTAATCCTCGTCGAGGCGTCCGCCCGCGATATTGAATTCGTTGATGACCATCCAGTAATCGACGTATTCATGGATTGCCTTGACGATGCGTGTGACGTAGCGTTCAAAGAATCTGAAATTTTCGCGGTCAAGCATTCCGCCGCGTTCCGCGAACCACTGCGGGGAACTGCCGTGCAGAAGGGTGACGAATGTTTTGATTCCCGCTTCCTTGAGACGGTTCAGCAGGTCGACGTAGTGGTCGATTGCGGTCTGGCTGAATTCGCCCTCAACCGGTTCGATGCGGCTCCAGGGAATCGAGAGGCGGTATGCCTGATGCCCGAGAGTTTTGAGCAGCTCGACGTCCTCTTTGTAGAGGCGGTAGCTGTCGCACGCTTTCCCGGATTTGGCGATGCGGGGATTGTTCATCTGCTGATGCCATTCGCGCGAGTTGACGTCGTCGCCCTCGATCTGGTGGGCGGCTGTGGCGGAGCCCCAGAGGAACCCCTCCGGGAATTTGATTTCGGGATAGGAGAGTGTGTTGAACATGGTTTGTCCCTTTTATTCTGCGTTTTCGGCGGTGATTGCGACGATTGCCGGAACCGCGCCGGTTTTGAGCGAGATGATGTCAAGTGAACGGACCGCTTTTTCCGGATGCGGGTTCGTCCATGCGAAACACTGGAGATGTTTTTTCATCGGGTTCGTCCGCTCGACGGCGAGTTTTGCGGCGGGCAGATGTTCGATCTCTCCCCACGAATTGATCTCCCGCTTCATCCGGGCGGGAACGTCGAGCGAGGAACCGTCGGCGTAATGGATGCGGTAGATCAGGACGGGCGTTCCGGGCTTGTCGCCCCAGCCGGCTGTGTGGAGGAAATAAAGACGCGCGACCTTTCCGTTGACCTCGATACCCTTTGCGGATTCGGGGAAATAGGGGCGGAAGGAACCGTGGAGAACGATTGCGGCGCGTCCGCCGTTCTTCGCGGGATCAAGAATGGTGAACGGAACACCCGCCGCGCTGACTTTTCCGAGCGGCATATCGGCGTAATCCACGTTGCCCTGATCGAACCAGCCGCCTTTTTTGTCTCCGGGGACCTCGTCGGCGAACGCCATGTTCGCAGCTTTTGAGAGGTCGAGCGGACGGCAGTGGCGAGTGTTGACTCCGCGCCAGATCCGGGCCTCTTCACGTTCGCGGCGGACCTGTTCGCGGCGTGCGTTTTCCGCGGCCGTCCGGAGGTCATCCGCGTTTTTCAGCGGAAGCGCGCGCCGGCGGATCGTCTCCAGGGTGACGGGCGTGAAGCCTTCCGGTTTCTCGGTCTGAAGTGTCAGCAGAACGCGTTCCTGCGGCGGGAGGATGAGGAAGACTCCGCGTTCGAGTTCCGTCTTGCTCCAGGTTTCGCCGCGTTCCGGAAGAATGAGTTCGCGGCGGACGGCGTCGCAGAGGTAGAAGGGCGTATTTTCTTTCGGGAAGAGTTTGAGGACGGGGAAGCGGTGGACGGTATCCGTCATATTCAGCAGAAAGACCATTTTGAAGCTTCCCCGGTCGATGAGCTGAAGATCCGGTCCGCGCAGCGGTTTTCCGTTTTCGGAGAGCTCCCCGTGGCGGCGGACTTTGGCGTGTTCGAGTTCCGCAATCATCGCTTCTCCGGACTCGCGGGAGGCGGCGTTGAGACGGATGATTTTTCCAGCGGGTGCGGCGACGGCGCGTCCGTAAGTGTCGTGCGTGAACGCTCCGCTGTCGGCGATGACGAGTCCGCCGCGTCTGATGAAGCGTTCAACGGCGGGGATTGTTTTTGCCGTGACGTAACTTGCTTCGGGAACGACCAGCGCCGTGATGTTGTCGGGCAGACCGCGTTCGAGTTCCTCTTCAAAGACGATGCGGAGCGGGAACTGGGCGGCGAGGAGCGCTTCATGCCAGTTGAACATTTTCTGCTGGAAGGAATACTTCCCGTAAGCTTCCATCCGCATGGACGGATAGCAGTGGAAGAGGGCGACCGATTCGCCGGTTTTCCGCGGGTTCGGGAGAAGTCTTTCGCGGTATGGTTCCAGTTCGGCGAAGAACATTTTGCCGAAATCGAGCTGATCCGGCGGCCAGTTCCATGGATTGAGATAGCTGTAGGCTTTGTAGCCTCCGTTGATGACGTTGCGCTTGGCGCCTTCAAAGTCTCTGTATTCCCAGAACCGCTTGTCCCAGGAGTAGAGCAGGGCTCCGGAGGAGCCGTGGAAGAGTTCGCTCCAGAGCGCGGAAACCATGTCGATCCGCTTGCTCGGGACGCGCTTGCCGAAGTCGAAACGGGCGCAGTAGTACTCATCGTTCATGATGGCTTTTCCGCGCGGGGAGGCGATTGCGTCGAAGAGGTCGCTGACGTAGAGATAGGCGCGGTTTTCAGCGCATGCGGCGTCCTCCATGACATTCCCGGTCTGACGCGCGGCGGAATTGCCGAAACGGAGTCCGCCCTCGTGGGTGAGGACGTCCATGACGTCGGCGATCCGGCGGTAATCCATTCCCGCTCCGCGGGTGGAATAGACGTTCTGGAGAGCGAGCTGTTCGGTGAAAAGAACATTTTTGCGCTGATCGACTTTGCGGATATTGTTTTTGAGTTCGAGGAGAAACTGAACGTAGCGTTCCGCGGCGAATTCGCACCAGTCGTTGCGGGTTTCGAGCGTGTCGCGGACGGGGAGCCAGGCGATTGCGTCAAAACTTTTGAGACTGGTTCCCCACGCGCGGTTGACGGCGTCGAGCGAACCGTATTTCTTTTTCATGGCTTCCGCGAAAGCCTTGCGGTTGAATTCGCAGAAGCAGTTGTAATTCGATTCATTGATCAGTTCATATGAAAACACATTGTATCCGGCGGCGAGCGCCTCTTCCGCCTGCGTGCGGCAGCGCCGTTCATAATATTTCCTGACTTCCGGGTGTTCGGGGCAGAAGGGAATGTAGACGTGCCAGTCGGGGTTCTGCTGGGCGAGCCGTTCCTCCTTCTCCGGATCGAGCATGGGGGTGCGTCCGATGCTCATGTCCATGACGGAAGGTACGCCGGGGAGACCGGCGTTGAAATCGCGGGAACTTTTGCGTTCTTTCCGGAATTCCGTGGTGAACGTGCGGTCGTGAATGATGTCGCAGAGGTGATAGGTGTTGAACCCGAGCTGGCGGAAAATTTCAGCATCCGGTTTCCGGAGGTACGCGAGGTGCTGAATGTTGAGCGGATTCGCTTTCGGGGAAAAATCGCGTTCCATGCAGTAGGAGGCCGCGAGGGGCCCCATGAAAAACATCGCTTTCCCGCTGAGATAAAAAGTCCCGTTCCGCAGTTCCGGGCGGGTCCACTGGTCTTTGGTCCAGACGTGATTTCCGGAGCCTGATTCCGCGATAAATCCGCGGTATGCGGCGGATTCCCCGAGTTTTGCGGCGGGGGCGGGGAGGACGAGAGCGCATTCGCGGATTTCCAGCGGTCCCGGTTCGAGAGATTCGGTGAACTGGAGGAAAATCTGTGAGAGATCGGAGGGGGCGGCGGTCAGTTTGAGGTCGGCGAGCGTGCATTCATAACGGAACATGCCGTTTTCGGGGCGTCCGCCCTGCTTGAATCCGAATGCGCCGAGCTTTCCGCCGTCGCAGGAATAGAGATTCAGAAAAAATCTGACGTTCCGGCTGGCGAGCATGGAGAACTTCACCTGTTCCGGACGGAATGCGGAGAGGTCGATGAGGCGGTCCGGGCGTCCGGCGCGGAAACGGATTCCTGCGAGCGGGACGGTTTTCTGCTTCAGATCGTAGCGGGTCTGCGATTTGCCGTCGCGGGAGAAGCCTCCCCAGTACTCATGGTTCCAGGGGAACGGCAGATCCTGCGGGAAGCGGATGAGTTTTCCGAACTCCTTCCGGTAATCGGAAACCGGCTGTCTGTCGGGTTGTTTCATGGAGGGTTCCTCCTCAATGGTCAGAACGGCGTCATCGAAATAGGCTTCCGCCGTGGTGTTGAAGTGGTTTGCGCACATGAGATAGATGCACAGTCCGGTCAGATCGGCGGGGAGGGCGAGACGGATGTTCAGCTTCTCCCATCCGGTCGGCTGGGCGGTCGGAATGAAACGTTCCGCATGAACGGGCTTGCCTTTGGTCAGAGCGACGACTACGACACCGACGGTGTTGGGGCGTCCGGCCTGAATCTGTTTGACTTTGATGGAGAAATCGAGAACTTTCCCCGCGTACACATGCGGTTTCGGGACGCGCCAGCCGAATCCGCTGACGGTGCGGTCCGCGCTGTCATCCTTGAGATGAAGCGAATATTTGCCGGATGCCGCTTCCTTTGCGCTCTGTTCGAGAACGGCGAAGGAGGAGCGGTTCCGGTTGAGGTCGCGATAGGTCCATTGCCACGCGACATCTCCGGGCAGATCAAGTTCTCTGTTCCATGTTTCAAAGCCCGGGTTCGGCCAGAGATTGGTCTGAGCTCCGAGCGCCGCCGCTCCGAAGAGCGGCAGAAGGGAGAGAATGCGTTTGAGCATAGGTGACTCCTTATTTGAAAAGTTTGAATTTCGGAAGTTCGGGCAGGTATTTATCAACCATTGCGGGTGTGAATCCGTTGTGTTTGATGATTTCCTTGAAGAACTGCGAGCTCGGTTTCGGCGTGCGCTTGAAGGTTTTGAAATCGACGTGGACCATTCCGAAGCGGGGGATGAAGCTGACCCACTCGTAGTTGTCCATGAGCGACCAGTGCAGAACGCCGCGGATATCCACGCCGGAATTCATCGCGTCGCGGATGGCGGAGAGATCCTGGCACATCTTGACGATGCGCCAGCGGTCATCATCGCAGCAGCAGCCGTTTTCCGTGATGTAGACCGGCTTGTCCTTCAGGCGCTGGAGTTCGTTGTAGAGTCCTTCTGGGTAGAAACTGCTCATGTAAAACTCCTTGTCGATGAGTTTCAGCTGCTGGTAGGTGAGCAGTTCGGCTCCGCCGTTTTTCGTGCGTGAGGAGACTTCGTGGCGCGTGTAGTAGTTGATTGCCCAGAAGTCGAAGGAATCCTTGAGTTCCGGGAAGGTTTCCGCTTCATAGCGGGGAATGACGAGCTCGCCTGTGCGGAGCGCATGATAAAAGAACCCGTTGAGAATCCAGTCTTCCATTGCGGCGTGCGCCTTGTCGCCCTCGAAATGCGGATCTTTCGGGACGATTGCGGCGACGGCGTGCGGGGCTCCGACGGGCTTGGCGGAATACTTTTTGATGATGCGGTACGCTCTGCCGTGGCAGATCATGTAATTCTTGCGCAGGTCGAACGTGTCGCAGCCCGGACGCTGCATGATGTTGATTTCGTTGACGGTCATCCAGTAATCGACGTTTTTTTCGAGTTTCGGGACGATGAAGTCGACGTAGCGTTCGAAGTAATGTAGCGCATTGCGGTCGCCGAAACCGCCCTTGTCCCAGAACCATGCGGGGTCGCTGCCGTGGGAGAGCGTGACGAAAGTTTTGATTCCCGCCTCCTTGAGCAGACGGAGCAGGTCGATGTAGTGGTCAACCGCCTCCTGGCAGAAGTTTCCCTCTTCGGGTTCGATGCGGGACCACGGGATGGAGAAGCGGTACGCCTGATGTCCGAGCGATTTCAGCAGTTCCACATCCTCTTTGTAGAGACGGTAGCTGTCGCATGCCTTTCCTGAGTGGTGAATGAACCGTTCAGGATGTTCGGTCTGGTCGCGCCAGTTGATCGAGTGAATGTCGTCTCCTTCGATCTGGTGAGCTGCGGTTGCGCTTCCCCAGATGAAATTCTCGGGGAAGGTTATGTCGGGGTAATTGTGAATGTTCAGCATGATGGTTCCTTATGCTTGGTTGAGTTCAGAACAATTGGGTTTTCGGGAGTTGGTTGACGGTGTACCGGTTGATGTCGATGCTCTCTGATGTCCGGTATGGCGCGTACTGGTCGGAGGGGGAGATGTAACGCACGAGATTCAGGCTCTGGCTTCCGCCGTCGGCGCGGAGAATATTTCCGATTGAACCGTGTGGAACTCCGAGTTTTGCGTCGATGGCGTAGCGGTTGGAGAAATCCGCGACGGCGTTTCCGTTCTGCCAGCGCATGCCGTCTTCCAGAAGATAAATTTTTGAGCTCGGCTGTTTCACATGCGTGATTTTCGGATGCCAGAATTTCTTCTGATCCGCGGTTTCCAGCTCATTCCGTCCGGCAAAATAGATGTTGTCCCCGACCTGTGAAACTCCGCCGCCGTTCCCCGCTATGACGTAGGTGTCCTGCACGAGAAAGTTGTTCTTTTCTTTTTTCGGATACACGGGAGAGGGACAGATGTAGGTTTTTTCGAAAACTTTTGTCTTAGAGCCGTTCAAAGCCTCCTCCAGAACATTCGGCTTGACGTAGCGGAGTGTCTCCTGCAGCCAGAATTGCGAGGGCATGTAATCCTCCGAATCTGCTGCGTAGTTCTGCGCGGCGAGTCCGAGCTGTTTCAGATTGCTTGTGCAGCTGATGGTTTGAGCCTTTTGTCTTGCGGAGTTCAGCGCTGGCAGAAGCATGCCGGCAAGTATGGCAATGATCGCAATTACCACGAGGAGCTCTATGAGCGTGAACATGCTGCTTTTCCGTTTAAGGGCGCAGGATGTGATGCGGAGAATGGAGCGGACGGTTGATTTGTGTTTCATGTTGAGCCTTTCGTTTTAATTTTTGTTTCTTGTTTTCAGTTCAGCTTCGATGGTGCGCACGGGAAGAGATTTTTCTCCGG
>URNE01000060.1 GCA_900549045.1 uncultured bacterium
GTATCGGGAAATCTACGCGAAAGATCCTCATGACCAGCTTGTGGCGGCAAAAATCTGCGCACTCGGCGAACCGGAATCGGAGTTAATCAAACAGCTTATCCACGCACGCTATCTTATCCGGGAAACGCTGTTTCAGGGAAATCCGAAAAAGTATCTGCGGCTGGCGGAAATGATTGCCGATTCCGGCGAAGATCTTGACCGAACCTGGTGTTTTCTGCTTTTTGCAAAACTCGACCAGTACGCGAAATCCAACAACGAGCCGACATTTTTTTCCCGGGAAAGTGAGCGTTCATACACTCCAGGAGCATCGCAGAAACACCGACTGGAGCTGTGCATAAAAATCATCCGCCGCGGACAGAAAAATCCGGGATTTCTTCTCACTCCGCCCGTCTTCAATTTTGCACGATTCGCAGGCGCGGAGTTTCCGCAGGATTTGCGCGAAACCATGATTCAGACATACTCGCCCGATAAAAGAAGTGCGGCGGCGCTGGAGTTTTTCATTACGGAATACCTCAAGAATCCGGAAAAAATGCGCCCGATCCTTTGCGAAAAGGGAATGAAAGACGAGTTACACCGCTGGGAAGCTCTGCTTGCACTCCCGCCGGAACAATTTACCGCGTCGATGCCTGAGCGTGCAAAAGCTGTGGATGTTCAGGAATTTCTGAATGCATTTTCAGACTACACACTCCTTGCGCGGCACAGAAACCTGCACGCCCCGCTGCGGCAGCTCTGGAAACACTATTCGGTTTATACGGCATCAACTGCGGCTCTGGCCTCGTATCTGACGCTTTACTCAGACAGGGAACTTTTGGAACAGTTTCTGTCTTTGCAGAAAGAGGTTCAGAAAAACATGCAGAACTCCGGCGAATTTTACTCCTCATCCTCTTACACATTCTTCAAAACAGTCCGGGAAGCGTTCGAGAAACGGACCCGGAAGTCAGAAAAATTAGCAGCGGAACTTCTGCATCAATACGCGCTCGGCAACCTCAATGCATGGTTTCTGATCGGCAATGTGCTTCTGATCCGCGATCCATTCGCCGCGCTCGAAAACACGCCGTTTTTCGGAACCATGCAGAACTGCGTTACGCCTGACCTGCAGTTTATCTCCGTCCTTCATCCGGAAACGAAGAAGCGTCTGAAAAACGCTATCCAAACTCGCATAAAGACAAAGCAGAATGTCACATTCGGCATGGAAGCCGTGAACGCGGCTCTGGCAGGTTCATGCAAAACCTTTAATTTTGAACAGGTTATGAACAGGCGTTCCGCAGAGTGGGAGGCGCTGCCCCGGAAGCGCAAACTGGAACTGCTGAATAAGCTCTCTCCGATTTTGAAACACACGAACTTTTCCATTTTCGCTTCGAAACAGCTGACTGAGCTTGCCGAAGCGGAGCTGGTTGCGCCGGAAAACTTCGCATCGCGTCTGGAAGCTCTCCGGCGAAGAACCGGGCGACGCCCCGAAAACGCACCGGGAAGCTATCTCGCCCTGCTGAAAAAAGGACTCGGATTCAAAGAGCGGATTTCAAAAGAGAAATTTCAGAAAACGCTTGCTCCGCTTGCGGGCGAACTGCTGGACATTTTCCCGATTCTCGATGAAAAACAGGAACGCGCCCTGCTGCCGTATCTGCTCGAATATTTGCTGTTCATCAACGACCGGAAGAGTCTGGACATCCTGCGCGAGTACACCGACCTCGTCACTCCGGAGTATCGCGCGGAAGTCGAAAAGAACTGCACGAAACAGGCGGCGGAAGCATTCCGGGCCGTCTTTCCGGAGGTGAAAAAATGAGAATTCCGACAATCCTTCTGCTCTTTCTTTTTCTTCAAATCTCCGCAAAGCCCTCCGTGCTGATTCTCCAGGGACGCGGAGGGACGCCGGAGCTCGACCGCGAAGTAAAACAAAACTGCAATGCGCTCAAAGCATGGTACGGCGACCGCGCAGCGGTTCAAATCTGTCACACTTCCGCCGCATTCCGCGATGCGCTGGAAAAATCCGGAACGCCCCGGACTCTCTATCTCTTCGGACACGCCTCCGCGAACAGCCGGCGCACCACACTTTCCATGACGGACAGGCGGCTTCCCGTTACCGAACTGGCGGAACTCGTGAAACGCTTTCCCTGTTCCGAAATTTATCTATTCAACACAATGAGCGCGCCGTTTCTTGATGCGCTCGCCGCTCCCGGACGCTTCGTTCTTTCCGCGACAGACTCCGAACATCAGCTCAACCCGCCGCGCTACCCGCAGTTCCATCTGAAAGCGCAGATACAGCTCGGGTACGGACGCGCCCCGCTTGAATACGCGACACTCGCCGGAAACCTGACTCATGAGTATTATAAAAACAACCGGCTGGCTCTCCCGGAAAACGCCTGCTGGTCGGACGGTTCCGGAAAACATTCGTATCCGTTTGACAAGCAAAGAGCAGCACCCGTTTCCATTGCAGAGACCACAACCCCGTCAACGCCTCTTCCGCACCGGGATTTTCCGGGAACCCTGCAAAATGCGACACCGGAAACGCTCGCGCTTGCGAAACTTGCCGAAAAAACCGCCGGAAAGTATCCGGGCTCTCCCGTTTTTTACTTGAAACGCACCGTTTCGGTTCTGCTCAATCCCGACAAAACGGCAAAAATCCAGAGGAATGATCTGCTTTATTTCAAACATCTCAACGGCGCGGAACGCTTTATCCCGCAACGGCTTGCGCATCCGGCGCGGCTGATTTTCCCGGACGGGCGGTTCCGGATTCTGAAACCCGGTCCGGTTCCGACTCCGGAACCGGGTTCCATACTCGAACTGGCACGGGAAACAGCAGTGCGCGTTTCGGGACATCTGCCGGAGTTCCAGACGGAAATTCCGCTTCAGACGATTCTTCCAGTCGCCGCTCATGAATTCCGGATGGAAGGAGCGGTAAAACTTTACCGGATAAAGTTCTATCATCTTGAAAATCAATCGCTTGCTCCGTTCTTTCCGGAAGCGGGAGCCGTCGGAAAACCGGCGCGGATTGTCATTACAAGCCTGCACTCCTGGGAGGATTTTCTCGCGTGGTGCCGCCGCATGATGGACCGTGCGATGGTCTTGGACGATGCGGCGAAAGCAAAGACCGCTCAGCTGCTGCAGGGCGCGGCCTCCGACCGGCAGAAGGTGCAGCGGATTTATGACTGTCTGAACTCTCTGCGCTACGTCACAACCCCGCTCGGCGCGGCGGCGTTCCGTCCGCAAACCGCCGGAATGATGCTGCGGAACGGTTTCGGCGACTGCAAGGACAAGGCTTCCGCGCTCGCCGCCATGTGCGCCTATGCGGGAATCCGCGCGGAACGCGTTCTGGTGAACCGCGGCGGCGTTGCCGACCCGAATTTCCCCTCGTGGCAGTTCAACCACATGATCAATTACATCCCCTCGCTCGATCTCTGGCTGGATGCGACGGACGGGCTTTCGCCGTTCGGGGAGCTTCCGCCCGGAGATCATGGGATATTCGGCTTTTCCCTGGATGCGGACGGAGTCCGGTTCCGGAAGGTGAAAACCAGTTCAAAAATCAGCCGTTTTGTCCGGAAAATCGAAAAAACGGAAAACGGATTCGTTGAGGTTCAAACAGCACGCTCCGGAATTTTCGATTACGCACTCCAGGCCGCATCCAAAATGCAGGAAGTCGGCTTTCTGAGCTCGCTGGCGGACGAGGCGCTTCCGCTTGCAGAATACAAAACCGGACGCATTGAATCCCGGCCGGACGGCAGTTTCCATGCGTTCACGGCGGAAGATCCGGTGCGTTTCACCCTTCCCGCGGAACTGCTGAAACCGTTTTCCGCGCGAACCGTCACGCGTCCGCACAAGCTCTTCGACGGACGCGAATGGGAATTTACTCTCAACATCACCGGATTCCCGCTTCATAAGAAAACGATTGAGCGGAAAACCGCGCACTGCAAGTTCCGTTTCGATTCCGACGGCGCAGTTGCGCTGCTGACCATATCCGGACATTCCGCATCATCCGTTTCCCCGGGCGAGTATTCCGCAATCCGCGAATATCTGCGCGAATTCCAGAGGGAACTGAACCGTCTGCCGAAAGGAATTTTAAAATGAAATATCCGCTTCTGCTTCTGCTTCTCTTCACACTTCTTACGCACGCAGCGGAACCGTTCGAAAATGCGCGCGGAAGCCGTATCTCGTGGGCGCGGCTCAAGTTCCCGACGACCGGATACCGTCAAGGCGACAGCCTCGGATGGTTCTATCATCCGAGCGGCGACATCATCATCGTCGACTGGCTCCGCAAGCACACCTCCATGAACATGAAGCTCGAATGGAACATCGCGGACATCGACCGTCTCGACCAGATGACCGACTTCCCCCTTCTCTTTCTCAGCGGGAAAGGCGCAATCGACGCCACGCCGCAGCAGAAACGGAACTTGCGGGAATACATTCTGCGCGGCGGTTTTCTGTTCGTGGACGACTGCGTCGCCCTGCGCCAGATCAAAGAGGATCTCTTTTTCGACAGCGTCCGCACTCTGCTGAAAGAAATTCTGCCGGAAATTGAAATGCGGCGCATTCCCATGAGCGACGACGTTTTTCACACCTGCTACACCATCACCGACTGGGCGCATCTGCAGGGAGTCAACAACGGTCTCTGGGGCGCATGGCACAAGGGATGCCTCGTGGCGCTGATGAATTCAAGCGACCTTCATTGCGGCTGGGTCGGATTCCATTTCAGCCAGCGGCAGCGCACCTTCGCGCTCAAGATGGCGGCGAACATCTACGTCTATTCCATGTTTCACTGAGAATCAGACTAGTTTCCCGAACACCCGGCGGATGAAGTATTCCAGCAGAATCAGCGCCGCGACAGCAAAATAAATCCACGGGGAATGCCAGCGCGGAAGCGTCGCCTCCTCCAGAAGCTCCAGATGCTCCGCGGGAAACTCGCGGTCCCAGTCCGGCGCATCCGTTCCGGAGAGCAGACGGACATTCGAGAGCGATGCAAAGCGTTCCAGCAGAGCGAGATCCGGCTCCAGAGCGGAATCTTCATCACGTTTTCCGGAACGCCCGGCCACGGTAAAATCGACGGCGGCAACCGGTTTCCCGTCATAAAGCGCGGTCAGGGTATAGTTTCCCGCCTCGTTCAGAGGCACGGCAAAACGCATCCGCTTCTTTTCCACCGAGGGAACGAGCACCGATTCGACGCCGTTCTCTTTCTTCATGCGGAAGTCAAGCGCGGCGGGCTGAGCAAGCATGGAACCGGGACGGAACAGGAATTCCGCCTCATCTCCGACCTCCATGATCCGGTTCGGAATCCGCCACTCGGCGTCGCAGGTCCGTCCGAGCGCAAGCCACGAAAAAAGATTCTTCCAGAAGAGCTCGAACGAGGGATCATCCGACGCCGTCTTCAGTTTCCAGCGCCAGAGCGGGTCGGTTGCGAGAATCATGCTCCTCCCCTGTCCGAAATTCTGATACGCCATGAGGATATGGTCCGTTCCGGTTTCATCGCGGAAACGGGCAAGAACATTGGCGGCGGGCTTCGCTTTGCTGACCGGAGCGAAATCTTCAAAACGCGGGATGACGAGGGTGAACCCGCCGTCCGCAAGACGCTGGCGGAAGATCGGGCTTGCCTGTCCGGTCTGCGTCAGCACGAAATCCCGGAGCGGATGCTCCTTGTAACGCATCTCGCTGTTGCGCTGAAGCGCATAATCGAAATCGGTCGGCCTCCGGCGGCCGGAAGTGATGAGACGGACAATCCCGGCGGTGCGCGCATCGTAGCGTTTCTGTTCGTTGTACTTTTCCGAAAAGGTGACCGGAAGCAGTTTTTCCAGCGGTGAATTGGCGAACTCCGCCGCGACCATCGGATTTCCGGTAATGAAGATGAGCCCGCCGCCATCCTCCGCATAACTGCGCAGAACCCGTTCCATCTCCGGCGTAATCTGCTTCCGGTTGAGATTGAAAAGAACAAGAACGTCATATTTTTCGAGACTCAACCGGTCGTCAAGCCGCACGGGCTCTCCCGCCTGCCGCCCCTGAATGACGCCCGGAGCGAACACGATATCCAGCTTCACCGAAGGATCGTTCAGAAAGATGTTCCGGAGAAAACGGTTGCCGTATTCCAGTGCGCCGTTGTAGACCAGAATCCGGCGGGTGCTCCTGCGTGTCACTCCGGCGACAGTCCAGCTCTGCGTTTCCGCCCGCTTTCCGTCGAGGAAAAGTTCCGCGGTGAAACGGTCGGTTCCGATGTTCCGTACGGCAATGCGATGCTGAATGGTCTGCACACCGGTTCCGGGCCCGATCGGGAACTCTCCGAGAGTGACGCCGTTCCGACTCAGAACCAGCCGCGCGTTTCTTTTTTTGCTGATGTTGACGCGGCGCACTAGCAGAGTCAGCGGAATTTCGGTATTCAAAAACGCCTGCGCCGGAGCCTCAATCTTTTTAAGAGCGACCGAGGGCGGCGCTTCGAGCGGTGCGGTCATGGGAATAAAGAAGTGACGCATCTGCGAATCGGCGAGCGCGGAAAAAGCGGCGTCCGTTTCCGCACGCCCGACCGTGTCAATGCCGTCGGTAAGCCAGAAAACGCCGTTGAAGCCGCGGCTCTCCAGCTCCGGAATCCGCGAAACCAGCATTCCGAGAAAATCGGTGCGCGTTCCCGGCTCCGCCCTCCGCGAAAGCGGATGAAAGAAGTCGGAAAAACGGAACTGCTCCACTTCAAAACGCCCCTCCGGTTTCAGATTTTCCGCGATATACCGTTCCGCATCCTGAAGCCGGCTCCGTTTCCAGAATCCGGGTTTGCGCATGCTTCCGGATTCATCGGTCACGACTGCAAGCCGGTATCGCGAGGATTCGCGGATGCGGCGTTTCGTTTCGAGACGGGGCGCGCAAAGACAGTAAAGCAGAAGCCCGAACGCAGCAAGACGGGTCAGCACCATGAGAATCCGCACGGGAAGAGCGACCGGCCGGCGCGTCGTCCATGCGGAAACGACACACAGAGTCAGCAGCAAAGCTCCGGCTGCGCACAATCCGGCGGTTCCGCCGGGAAAATCCCAGAGAAAAAGTGTTTCGTTCACGGTTTTTCCTCCTGCTGTTTTTCCGACAGACGCTTGAAGTATTCACCGACGTCCCGGCGGTAACGCTCCGGAACGTCGTCGGGATTGAAGATATAGACATTTGCTGAGATCTGCACACGCGCAACCGCCTTCCGCAGCTCGCGGACGAATCCGGAGAGCTCCTCCGAAAGCCGGACCGCCGCTCGCCCCGCGGCATCCCGATGCGACTCGGGGAAAGCATCCGAATTCAAAATGCGCTTCGCTTCCGCAAGCACGCTCTCCGTCATGCGGTCTCTGCCGTTGCTGCGGAGAAGCTGTTCCAGAGCGACCCGGACATCATCCAGCTCCGCGCGGCACTCCTCCTTCAACGACGGAAGTTCCTCCGGATTTGCCGGATCGGGATGTCGCACCGCGAACTTGAGCCGCTTCGAAAGTTCATCCAGTTTCAGAATTCCGGACTGGAGGATTTCCGACGGAGAACGTCCCAGCAGACGCAGCGTTTCAAGTTCATTTGCGAGTTCTTCGGCAAACGCTTCCGGCGTTTTGGCTTTCGCCCCCCGATCCGCTTTTTCCGCGGCGCGGAGCAGAGATTTTGCATACTCCTGCTTTCCGGATTTGTGCTGCTTCATCGCCTCGCGGAGAAGATCCCGCGCAAGCTCTCCCAGCGTTGTCTTTTCCTGATTCCCGCGGAGCTTTGCCTGAGCTTTCCGAAGTGCGGTCTTCATGGATTCATCCGCGCGCCGTCCCAGTTCCCGACGCGCCTGGCGAAGCTCGGAAAGAGCCTTCTGCGCGGCAATGGCGGCATGAGAAAGTTTTCCGGATTTCAGCATGCCTTCCGATTCCGCCATCGCTCCGGCGGCGCGCGGGGCAAGCTGGACGGCGTCTTTACGCAAAACGTTCTGCCGCTCCGCAAGTTCCTGCGGATCGGTCTGAACCTCCTTCATCTTCCGCAGGAGTTCCTCCTGACGCTTCACCAGTTCCGCGAGCTTGCGGTCGGGATTCTCCGAGTCGGGCATGGGCGGAACTTTGAACTCCTGGTCATCCCGGAACGGTTCCGGCTGGTTCGATTCGTTTCCGCTTCCGCGTGGAAGAAGAACTTTCTTCGTGCTTTTGAGCGACTGAATCAGCTCCGCAATCGCGGTCTGCTGGGCTGCGGAAGCGCGGTCCAGGTCCTTTTTTTCCAGCAGTTCGGCGGCGTTCCGCATTGCGGAATATGCCGATTCCAGATGATTGACCGCATCCGCCGGCATGAAGCGGCTTTCCGGATCCCCCAGCAGGACATCCAGCTCTTTCGCAAGAGAAATCTGACCGGAACGGAGCTGGGAATAAGCGTTTTCATGCTCCTTCATCGAACCGCGCGCCAGCAGAATCTTTGCGGTGAAAAGAAGTTTGTTCAGTTCCAGCTGATTTTCAAGAATCAGAGTTATGGAGGCATGGGCCTCAAACATTTTCCGTTTGTTCGCGAAATCCGGAATCTGATCCGGCGTGAGCACATCTTCCCGGAACGGGCGCACTTCGATGAAACACGGAGTGCTCAGGACCGGACGGGTTCCATTCGCCGTCACCGCCTGCCCCGCAAGGTGACAGCTGACCAGTTCGAACGGTTCCACATCCAGCTCCTCAAGCGCAAGGAACCCCTGAAAACGGATTGTCCCCTTCTGTTCCGGCAACGAATCCGGCGCGAACTCCTTGCGTTTCTTTCCATTGACCGCGACTTCCAGAACAATGGAACGGAATCCGCGCGCGGAAAGCCCGGCCCCCTCCCATTCAAGTTCATCGAGCGGTTTGGCACGCAAATCCGCATCCGGCTGAGTCAGAACGAGTTCCGCGAGCTCCTCCCGCTCCGCTTCCTTCTTCTCTGGAACGGGTGCAGCGGCTTCCGTCTTTTCCGCGCGCGGCGGAACCGTTTTCCCGCGCAGAAGCTGAATCACGACCAGCGATACCATAAGAATAAGCGGAATCAGCCACGCATGCAGAAACATCCACAAAGGCGCTCTGAACGAGCGGTAAGCCTGTTCCGCCTGCCCGTAAAGGCGACTCTTCAGCGGGTGATTCTCCGGGAGTTCCAGCCACGCTTCAAGCGCGGAATGCGCATGAGCCAGACGGTCCAGCTCCGCCGCGCACTTCTTTTTGCTCTTCCAGCGGAGCAGGCAAACCACCGGAGCGGAAAGAATCAGCAGCAGCGAAACAATCCGGATTTCCGGGACAAAACGGGAAAGCGGAAGAAGCAGAAGCGCAAAAAGCACAAGCACATAGACAGCATTGAAGTTCCGGGAACTCCATGCAAGATTCAGAAGCTGTTCCGGCGTTTTTTTCATCCGCGCACCGTCCTGTTCGCAAAAAGAAATTCAAGAAGAAAGAATATCAGCGCGGCCGCAAGAAGCGCGCGCCAGACCGAACCTGCGGATGAAGCGGCTTTCAGCTGTTCATCCCGCGAAAGGAACTCCGTTTCCAGACGCGCCTTCACCGCCGGATCAAGAAGTTTTTCC
>URNE01000061.1 GCA_900549045.1 uncultured bacterium
AAAATATTTAAAACTACTATACAATTATGAAGCAATTTATTGATGAAAATTTCTTGCTCGACACTAAGACTGCGCAGGATCTTTTCCACAATCATGCGGCTAAAATGCCAATTATTGACTATCACTGCCATCTTATTCCAGAGATGGTAGCTAATGATCACAAGTTTAAGAGTATTACTGAACTTTGGCTCGGTGGTGACCATTATAAGTGGCGTGCTATGAGAACTAATGGAGTAGATGAGCGTTTCTGCACTGGTACCGATACAAGCGATTGGGAGAAGTTCGAAAAGTGGGCCGAAACTGTTCCTTATACATTCCGCAACCCATTGTATCATTGGACTCATCTCGAGCTTAAGACAGCTTTCGGTATTGACAAACAGTTGAGCCCTAAGACCGCTCGTGAGATCTTTGATGAGTGCAACGAGAAATTGCAGTTGCCTGAGTTCAGTGCACGCGGTTTGATGCGCCATTATCATGTAGAGTGTGTTTGTACAACAGACGATCCTATTGATGATCTTCGTTACCACAAACAGACTCGTGAGAGTGGTTTCGAAATCAAGATGATTCCAGCTTGGCGACCTGACAAGGCTATGAATATCGAGAAGCCTGATTTCGCTGAGTATATGAACAAGTTGGGTGAAGTTGCTGGTGTTACTATCTCAACATTCCAGGATATGGTTGATGCTCTTCAGAAGCGCCACGATTTCTTCACAGAGAATGGCTGTAAGTTGAGCGACCATGGTATAGAGGAATTCTATGACGAGGCATATACTGATTCTCAGATTGAGACTATCTTTGAAAAGGCTATGCGTGGTCAGCAGTTGTCAGTTATTGAGGTTCGTCAGTACAAGCATGCTTTCTTGAGAATTTGTGCTGAGATGGATCATGCTGCTGATTGGACTCAGCAGTATCACTATGGTGCCATCCGCGATAATAACACATTGATGTACAATAAGTTGGGTGCTGATACAGGTTTTGATTCTATTGGTGAGTTTACTACAGCTCGTGCTATGAGTCATTTCTTGAATGAATTGAACGTAGAGGGTAAGTTGACTCGTACAATCCTTTATTGCTTGAACCCATGTGCCAATGAGGTAATCGCTACTATGCTTGGTAATTTCCAGGATGGTTCTTGCCCAGGTAAGATTCAGTTTGGTTCTGGCTGGTGGTTCAATGATCAGCTCGATGGTATGACACGTCAGATGAATGCATTGTCAGTACTCGGTCTTTTGAGCCGTTTCGTCGGTATGTTGACCGACTCTCGTTCATTCCTGAGCTATCCACGTCATGAGTATTTCCGTCGTTTGCTTTGCAACCTCCTCGGTAATGATGTAGAGAAGGGCTTGCTTCCTAACGATATGGAGAGTCTCTCTCGCATGGTTGAAGATATCTCTTACAACAATGCCCGCAACTACTTCAAGTTCTATTAATTGTAGAGCTGAATAGCAATTATACTAAGACAAATCCCTTTACGGCATCTGATGATGTTGTGGAGGGATTTGTTGGTTTTTAACTACGTAAAACTTTTGAATATGGGGGTAATAGACAGAATACTAAGATATTACGAAGATCTCAGAGAATTTAATTCTTCTAATATCAAAGATTTCCGAGGCAGAGTAAAATCTTGGATTAAGATGGGTATGCTTGCTGGTCGTATCTTCTATGTAAAGGATATGTGGGCCAGGGATGTGGCAGCATTGACTTTTGCCTCCTTCATGGCTTTGATTCCTTTTATGGCGATGATGTTTGTCATTGCCCGAGGTTTTGGGTATTCATCCTTATTGGAATCCTGGCTTTCTACTACTTTTGAGGCACAACCGGTTGTGGCTCAAACTATTGTAAATTTTGTACAAAACTATATTGAGAATACCCAGAGCAACTATATCATCGGTACGGGTATCGTGATGTTTCTCTATACTATCATCTCTCTGATGCAGAAAATTGAGCTTACCTTTGATGATATCTGGCATACAGGAGAACGTTCATGGAAACAGATTTTTACAGAATATCCTACCATTCTGTTCGGTTTAGGTCTCATGATACTTTTTGCTTCGAGTATTAATGTATGGACTGTTAATGTGGTGGATAATGTCGATAAGATCACTGATATAGGGGAAACAATTCCTTCGTTTATCCTCCATTTGGCTGCATTTGTTCCGATGTTTCTGTTCTTTGTGTTCTGTTACTGTGTTATTCCGAATACTTATATAAGATTTCGAAGCACCCTTGTACCATCATTCCTGGCAGGTATCTGTATGACAGCCTTGCAGTATGGCTACATTTATTTGCAAGTATTCCTTTCCAGCTACAATGTCATTTATGGTTCTTTAGCAGCTATTCCGCTTTTTCTGTTATGGCTTCAGATTTCGTGGGCTATAGTGGTCTTTGGTGCTTTGCTTTGTCATACTAATCAGAACATACATTATTATGATGGAGACCTCAGATATGATGATCTGAAATTGGTGCAGCGTATCAAGGTTTGCGGAATGGTTATGCATTTGGTATGTAGGCAGTTTAATAATGGAGAACAGGCATATACACCGAAAGAGATTCATGAGTTGACGAATATACCGCAACAAATTGTCAATCAGGCAGTGAGGGAACTCCTGCAGGCCAAATTGCTGGTTGAGATTAGAAGCGAGAAAAGGGGGTGTTTTGAAGAATCGGTTGTCTTGCATCCGATAGAGAAGATAGATCATCTGACTTATGGCGTGATGATAGAGCGACTCTTCAATTATGGTGAGGAAATTTCTGGTTTTTCAGAAATAGAAAATGAAAACGGAAAAAATCATGGAAAAAGAGCGCCGGCAGTTGAAAAAATGCGTTGACGGATTAAGATACGTACAAAAACAGAGGTTTTCATGGCAAATTTCAAAGCACATACGATCTGGGGCGGGCTCTGGGGCGTGGTCTGCGGCGTAGGCGCTTTTTTCCTCGGATTCGCATCGCCCGTGAATCTTGCGGTTACAATGTTCCTTTCCGTTCTCGGTTCCGCGGTTCCGGATCTGGATTTCGACGACGGACATCCCCGGCGGCTGGTCCTTTCATTCCTGAGCATTCTGATTCCGCTGCTGGTGGTTCAGCGTTTTCAGCGGGATTTGACGGCGGAACAGTTCCTCGCGCTCGGACTCGCCGCATTTGTCGCGATCCGTTATCTCCTCGCTGTGATTTTGAACGTGACGACGGTTCACCGTGGGGCGTTTCATTCGATTCCGGCTGGACTGATTGCGGGTGAACTGGCGTGGCTGCTTTTCGCCGATTCGCCGCTGATGAATCGCGCACTCTATACGACCGCCGTGTTCGGCGCGGTGGTTTCGCATCTGATTCTGGATGAAATCTGCGCGATCAAGCCGATGCATCTCTCGGTCAAAAAGTCGTTCGGAAATGCGCTGAAATGGTCGGTGGAATCGAAAATCCACACAGTTCTGCTTTATCTGATGATTCTGGCGCTCGGATACTTCTGCTGCGTCGTCTGAATTCAGCGGATGACATTTTCATCGAGAACGGAGTAGTCGTTGTCGAGTTCTGCGCGGCGGAGCAGGGCGGCAAAGACGCATTCCGTATCGGTGTAGGGGCAGTCGCCTGAGGGACGGCTCTCTCCGCAGACGCCGTTGTTCAGCAGTTTCGGACAGTTTCCGGTGCAGACGTACATGGTCTGCGGAAGATGGCAGTTGTCGCAGTTGCGGTGACACGCGGAAAGCAGACGCTTGGTCAGGCGCTTGTCCTCCGCCGGCATCCGGTCGGCGTGCGGGAGCAGGAAGCGAGCAAGACGGTAGCGGAAACGTTCGGCGAATGAGCATTCCGGAAGCGGTTCGCTGTTGACTTTCGCCGTGTCGCAGGTCACTCCCTCCGCGAGCATGTTTTCAAACAGATAATAGCGGTAGGGGTAGGGGGCCATTTCGACTTTGGAATAATAATCGTTGTGGGCGGCGCGCCAGTCATCGTAATTGGAGAATTCGGACATCGCCTCCTGAATGCGCAGATAGATCCGGTTTGCCGTTTCGGGGTCGTCCGCTCCGGCGATCTGGATGCCGCTGTAGCCGAGGAATTTTGCTCCGGCGGCGTGAATTTGGAGACGGCGCCACTGTGCCGCTTCGAACTGGGCAAGGGAATACATCATCTCTTTGCGGATTGCGCGCTTGAGGTCGTCGGAAATCCAGAGTCCCGGACACTTCCCCGAGCAGATGTCCTCCGCTTTTTCGGGCGAGAGATAGAGAATCCGTGCGAGGGTCGGGATGTTTTGCGAACGGCGGAACATGCACCAGCGCATTTCCAGCAGTTTGCGCATGTCCCAGCCGCTCTGGGCGACGACGAACTGTGCGCCGGCGACAATTTTCTTGTTGAGTTTGCTGTATTGCAGAATGCTGTCCGTGCGCGTGTATTTGAACGGGTTTGCGACGCATCCGGCGAAGAGCGGCTCTTTGGAACAGGCGTTGCGCTGAAGGATGTTGACGCTGTCGTAATAACGGTGCTTCACGGCGTCTTCGAGCGCGGACCCGGCGGCTCCGGAGACGGCTGCAATGTTTTTGAATCCCTCGAAACGGTAGATTCCGAGATTGTAATCAATATCTTCCTGTGAGCGGTCGCGTCCGTTGAGATAGATGAGATGACGGTCGCGTCCGGTTTTGCAGAGCGCGGCGGCGAATTCGCCGGGATCGAGCGACGGGAAATCCGGCGAATCATCGAGGAAAGCGAGTCCTCCCGGGAAATTCCGGGGGGCCATTGCGACGGATTCGAGCTCGGAATATTTGGAAACAACGGATTCGAGCTTGGAATCGCGTCCGGGAATGTGCAGTTCAAGCAGAACGCTGAATTCCGCATTGGCAAGATGTTCGCGGAAAAGATTGCCTTTGGAGCGTCCGCTGAAATTCATCTCGAGCTGACGGGAAAGCTGTTCCTCTTTTTTCATTTGTCCGGAGTCTCCAGAAAACCGGAGACGATCGCGGCGAGCTCTTCGGGGGCGTCCTCGGTGAGATAGCGTCCGCCGAAGGGGATGCGGTGGACTTTGGCGTCCGGACAGTAGTTCATCCAGCGGTGGAGATAGCGTTCCGGGTAGAGCCAGTCGCGCACGCCCCAGACGATGCACATTTTGTGTTCGCGGAGAATCCAGAGTCCGTGCTCCACTTCAATGACGCTTTCGAAGGAGGGATCGTCGGGTTTGCAGGGAATGTCGTCGATGAACCGGTAGAGCGCAATGCGGGTTTTGTGCTTGCGGTATGGATACATGTATCCGTTGCGGACGCTGTCCGGATGCGCGCCGAGTCCCCAGAAGATCATGTTTGTGTTCATCAGCAGCGGTTTGCCGATGACGGGGAACCATTTGCAGAGCTGGAAGCGGAAGGGAAGACGGTAGCCGGAAAAGGCGATCGAATTCATCACGACGATGCGGTCGACCCGTTCCGAGTGGCGGACCGTGAAGCCGGTTCCGATTGTGGCGCCCCAGCCGTGCATGACAAGCGAGAATTTCTCCAGATTGAGATGCTCGACGAGGCGCTCCAGATTGTCGATCTGGGTTTCCAGCCGGTAGTCGTAGCCGTCGGGCTTGTCGGAGAGGCCGTAGCCGATGGCGTCGGGTGCGATCACCCGGAATTTCTGCGAGAACTCCTTGATGAGGTTGCGGAAGAAGAACGACCACATCGGGCATGCATGGAGCATGATGATGGCGGGCCCCGTTCCCTCGTCCACGTAATGCATCCGGTATTTTCCGGCGTACATGTAGTGGGGAGTGAAGGGGTACTCCTCCTTCATCTTTCTCAAATCCGCAGTTTTCTTCATCCGGCGGCTCCCTTCGTCTTACATCGCCGACGGGACCTGAATGGTCAGCGTGTTGAGACCGTCCGTGAGCAGGTCGCGGACCGCATAGCAGAGCGCGAGGCGCGCGGTGCGGAGCGGTTCGTTTTCCGCTGTGAGGACGGGGCATTCGCGGTAGAACCGGTTGAAGCCCTTCGCGACTTCGAGCAGATGATTGACGAGCACGGAGCAATCCATCTTTTCCGCGGCGGAGCGGAGAACGTCGGGATATGCGGCGCAGAGCAGAGCCAGGCGGCGTTCCTCATCCTTCGCGAGCAGTTCCCACTGCGGATTGGCGGCGCTGATGTTCTGTTCCGCGGATTTGCGCTCGATGGAGTTGATTCGCGCGCACGCGTACTGAACATACGGCCCGGTGTCGCCTTCGAATTTGAGCGAAGCCTGCGGGTCGAACATGATCGTGGTTTTCGGATTGAATTTGAGGAGCATGAACTTGAGTGCGCCCATGCCGATGGTTTCGGCGCGCTGCTCCAGATCTTCCGGGGCGGGGGCGCCGTTGAGACGTTCCAGCGTGGCGGTGCGGGCGAGTCCGTGCATTTCATCGAACAGGTCGTCCGCATCCACGACGGTTCCTTCGCGGCTCTTCATCTTGCCGGAGGGCAGGTTGACCATGCCGTAGGCGAGGTGGTAGAGGTGTGACGCCCATTCAAAACCGAGCTTGGAGAGAATGGTGAACAGCATCTTGAAGTGCAGAATCTGTTCATCGCCGACGACCCAGATCTGTGTGTCGGGTTTGTTCTCTTCGTACTTGAGCAGCGTCGTTCCGATGTCCTGCGTGATGTAGACGCTGGTTCCGTCGGAGCGGAGAACGACCTTTGTGCCGAGTTTGCCGAGATCTGCAATGACTGCGCCGTCTTCGCGTTTCTTGAACACTCCATCGGCGAGTCCCTTTGCGATGAGGTCCTTGCCGAGCAGATAGGTCTGGCTTTCGAGGTATGTTTTGTTGAAATGAACGCCCATGCGGTCATAGGTTTGCTTGAATCCGGCGAAGACCCAGGAGTTCATGAGGTTCCAGAGTTTGCGGACTTCCGGATCCCCGGCTTCCCAGTCCTGAAGCATCTTCTGCGCCGCCGCGCCGATTTCCGTGCGGAGGAAGAGGTCGTCGTTCGACTGATCCGCCGCGGAGGGATCGCTTTCGCGGAGGGCTTTGATCTGTTCGGAGAGGACGGAATTGTATTTCACATAGAAGTTTCCGACGAAGTGGTCGCCCTTGATTCCGGTGGACTCGGGCGTTTCGCCGTTGCCGTAGCGGCGGTATGCGAGCATGGATTTGCAGATGTGAATGCCGCGGTCGTTCACGAGGTTGATCGGGATGACCGTGTTGCCGACGCGTGCGAGCAGGGAGCAGAGAGACATGCCGATGGTGTTGTTGCGGACGTGTCCGAGGTGCTGCGGCTTGTTGGTGTTCGGCGCGGAGTATTCGATGAGAATGCGGCGGCGTTCAGGGTCCGGCAGTTTGCCCTCTTCGAAGAGCGCGGGCATGTCGGCAACCGTGTCGCGGCAGAGCGCGGCGGGCTTGAGCGTGATGTTGACAAACGCCTTGACCGCATCGGCGGAGGCGACGTCTTCGTGATTGCGGAAGAATTCGACGGCTTTCGCGGCGAGCTGATCGGGTTTCTTTCCGAACATTCCGGCGAAGCGGAAGCAGTTGACCGTGATGTCGCCGGTCATGCCCTGCGGGCAGAGTTCGGGGAGGATGCTCCATCCGGGCTTGGTTTTGTTTTCGGGATTCTTCCGGAGAAGTTCTGCGGAAAAATCGGCAATGCAGCGCAATTTCATGAATCAGCCCTCTCAGAGTGTGGTCTTGACGACGGTTGTGTTTTTTCCCGCGGGAACGAAGATGTGATAGAGTCCGAATGCGGCGGGGATCAGGCAGGAGGAACCGGCCTTGACTTCCGCGGTGCGGTCGTCGCGGCCGACGGTGACCGGCTCATTGATCGCGGTGATGATGTGGAAACTGCTCGTGCTGTTCGTATTGTCGCGCCAGTTCTCGACGAGACGCAGATCCTCGACTTTGAAGAAGGGGCATGTGTTGACGACGGGGTACTTGCGGTTGCGGTCGGTGGAATCGCAGGGACCGGAGATGCGGGGCACGGTGCGGTCGGTGAAATCGATGCAGTCGCGGGCGGCGTCCACATGGAGCTCGCGGGACTTTCCGTTGGCGTCGACGCGTCCCCAGTCGCTGATGCGGAAGGTCGTGTTGCTGTTCTGCTGGATTTCAAGAAGCAGGTTTCCCGCGCCGATGGCGTGGACTTTGCCGGCCTTGATGAAATAAGCGTCGCCGGGAACGGAGTCGAAAATCTGGAGCGTGCGTTCGACTTCGGGGCTGGCAACGTTCTGGAGGAACTGCACTTTGGTGGTGTTGTTGCGGAGCCCGGCGATGATTTTCGCGCCCTTGTCCGCCTGGATGATGTACCACATTTCGGTTTTCGGTTCGATTCCCGGGGTGCGCGCACAGGCGGCTTCATCGGGGTGAACCTGCAGGGAGAGACGCTTCCCCGCGTCGATGATTTTGACGAGGAGGGGGAACTTGCCGCCGTTGAAGTGGGCGCCGATGAGCTCCTTGCCGTAGAATTCGACGAGCTTGCGGAGAGTTTCGCCTTTGAGCGGACCGTTTTCGACGATGCTGACGGCGTCGTCGCGGTCGACGATTTCCCATGCTTCGCCGATGGGCGAGCTGTGCGGCGGCACGTCGCGTTTCAGGATGGTTTCAAGTTTGTTTCCGCCCCACATGACTTCTTTGTAGACGGGTTTGAATACCAGCGGGTAAAGAGCATCTGTGTCAATCATTCCGTAACTCCTCGGGAATAGTTTTCTGATTCACTGCCAATATACCATATATTCACAGTTTTTTCAACGTATAGTTTCGGAAAAAAATGAAAATGCCCGGCGTCAGTGCCGGGCTTCGGGATTTCAGCGCAGTTCGGAGGTGTAGTACCATTGCGCTTTCACCGTGTCGCTTCCGTGAACTCCGGTGTTGGAGAGGGCGGCCGTGTGACCGTCGTAATAGAGCATGTTCAGCCGCTGCTGATGACGGTACGTGGCGCTGTTGTAGTGTCCGGACGCGCCGGTTTCGCCGTACTGCAGCCAGCGGGCGTAGTCGCTGTTGTCGTAATTCAGCAGCGCCGCCATGCCGTCCATGAACTGAAAGTGTTTGGAAGCGTTCCGCATTTTCGCCAGACGGAAGGTGAAGAGCGAACCGTTTGTGTTGAGATCCACCACATTCGCGCCGGAGTTGATGCCGTAGCTGTGAATGATCTGCCGAGAGGTTTCTTTCTTGGTCGGACAGCAGAGCGCGGCCCAGTTGAACACGGTCGGAGTTTTCTTCTTGACGTTCAGGTATGGCGGCATGGAATTCTGCCAGACACATTCGTCTCCGACTTTTGCTGCGGAGGAAAGATTGACGACGTAGCCGTCGTAGTCGTTTGTGTAAGCCGCCGATGCGGTTCCGAACTGCTTGAGGTTGCTGAGACAGGAGATGGCGCGTCCTTTTTCTCTTGCCGAGTTCAGCGCGGGCAGGAGCATCCCGGTGAGGATCGCGATGGCAGGAAGATCATCGGTTATATGCCAGGAAAGTTCTCTCTGTACCAAGACCTTACGGT
>URNE01000062.1 GCA_900549045.1 uncultured bacterium
AATTCTCTCTGACTTCCATTGCGCCGAAAATTCTGGATGCGCCGGTCAAAGTCGACAGCGTCAGCGTCAATGTGTTCTCCGGCGTGGTCGATATCCGCAATCTCTTCATAGGAAATCCCGTGGGATACAAAAACGACCGCGCGCTTACCGTGAAACATATCCGCGTCGATATCATTCCCTCCACGCTGACCGCGGACAAACTGGTGGTCGAAGAGTTCACGCTCGACGGCGTGGACGTCTATTTCGAACCTTCGGCGAATCTGCTTTCCAACAACCTTTCGCAGCTGAACGAGAACGTTCAGAATTTCCAGAAAAAACTCGGGCTGGAAGAGAAGGCCGCCCAGAAAAAGACCGATGCGGGAAAACCGGAAAAAGAGACCAGACTCGAGGTGGATGACCTGAATATGAACTCCATCTACGTGAACGTCGTCGCCTCCGCGCCCGGACTGCCCGCGACCGATGCGCCGCTGCCGGTTGTTCCCATCAACCTTGAAAACCTCGGCAAGGACAACGACGGCATCACTCCGCTGGATCTCACCGCCGCAATTCTCAACAAACTGACGCTCGGCGTCTTCGCCTCCATCGGCGATGCGTTCCCCTCGCTGCGTTCCATTACGAACGCCGGAACCGCCGTGCTGGACAAGTCCGCCGAACTGCTGAAGGGCGTCGGCGATCTCTTCAAACTTCCCGCCTCCACGGGCAGCAAAGGAAAATAAAATGGAATTCACTCAGACTTTCAAACTGTGGGAACAGGATATTCCCCTGACGACTCCGGACGACGCTTCACGCGTTGAACATTTTCAAGACCATAAAGGCGGCATTGACCGTCTGACTGACGTCACCGAACCGACCATCACCTGGTTTCCCGCCTCGGGACAGGGACCGCACCCCGCCGTGCTGGTATGTCCCGGCGGCGGCTATTCCATCCTCGCGTGGAACCATGAGGGACGCGACATCTGCGGGATGCTGAACCAGAACGGATTCAGCGCGTTTCTGCTCAAATACCGCTGTCCGGACCGCCGCGCCGCCGCTCATGCGGACGCTGCGCGCGCGATGCGCATGATCCGCGCGAATGCGGAAAAATTCGACATCATTCCGGACAAAGTCGGCGCGATCGGCTTCTCGGCGGGGGCGCACCTTTGCGCGACGATTTCCGCACCGTCGGATCCGGTTCCGTATCCGGCGGCGGATAAAATCGACGCATTCCCGTACCGCCCGGACTTCACCGCGCTGATCTATCCCGCGTATCTTTCGGATCTGGAGCTGAATCTTGCGCCGGAATTCAAAATCGATGCGAATGTTCCGCCCACGTTCCTGATTCAGGCGGAGAATGACGGCGTCTGCGTTGAGAACGCACTTGCGTGGTATCTCGCGCTGAAACGCGCGGGCGTTGCGGTCGAGATGCATCTCTGGCCGGACGGCGGACACGGTTACGGGTTGCACCGTACCGGTCGTCCGATTGCCGACTGGCCGCTCTTTGCCGGAGCCTGGTTCCGCCGTCAGGCAGGAATCAAGTAAGGTCTTCTGAACTCTTCAGATAAAGCGAAAGCCTTCCGGAGCGTTTGATTCTCCGGAAGGCTTTCGTATTTCAGGAAGGAAGGCCTGTTCAGTTTCCGAATTCGTTTCCGAACTCGTCGTGGAGGAGAGCCGTATTCATACCCGTCAGGCTGAGGCGGTATTGAATCTGAGCACTGTTTTCAGCTCCGGCATGACCGTCGACGAATCCCATGTTTGCGCGTCCGAGATGCATGAGCGCGATACCGTTTTTGACGGAAGGGTATCCGGATGTTCCGTGGTCGATGTAATAGAAGTTTCTTCCTTTTGCCGCGGCGTTTGCACGGTTGCTGTCGCTGAGCTGGAAGTAAATGCTTGGAGTTTTGATGCGGTTTGTCTGCAGGACGTAGCATTCGAGATCGTTCCGGTAAGTCGCCGTATTGCCGCCGGAATAGGTCCGTTCATAGGTGTTGCCCCATTGAAGCTTTGCCGCATAGGTGTTGTAGTCGTTGGAGTCCTCCGGGCGGAGATTGGCGGGACAGTAGGTATAGTTTTTTGCTTTGCAGCTGTTTTTCTTGAAGTAATCGAGACCGTAAATCCAGCGTGACCACGTTTCCATTCTGGTGCTGTTGCCCGCTTTGTCGCCATAGACCGGCCACATGTTCTGATTGTCGTTTCCGTACATGGTGAAATCGAGGAGAACCTGCTTGAGATTGCTGGTGCAGCTGATGGCGCGTCCTTTGTTCATTGCGGATTTCAGCGCAGGCAGAAGCATACCGGCAAGGATTGCAATGATCGCAATTACCACGAGGTGTAGTTTTTGCTGATCTGGCAGCCGCCGCCTGCCATGCGCGGGTGGTGCAGATAGGAGAACCCTTCTTCGATGTCGAGAACATCGAGTGTGTCCTGGTTGTCGCTGCGGTTGATGCGGCAGAAATAGCGGTCCATTTCGAGGTCGCAGCGTCCGCTTCCGCTTGCGCAGTTTTCAAATAGGACATTGGGAAACTCGGCGGAGAGGCGGCGAAGAAGGGGACGGCGGCGTGTCCGCTGGTTCCGGTGCGGCTTTCGAGAATCTGTTCGCCGCGGCGGACGTGAGCGCGGGAGACATGATACTCCTGTCCCCATTCGCCCTGAAGCGTGGTGAGACGCGGCGCTTTTCCGCGCGGGAGGCTCCATGCCGCGGAAAACAGGTTTTCAAAGCGGATTGTTTTTCTTCCGCCGTTTACGAGTTCCGCGTGGCGGATGATGAGATCGGATTCGGGAACAAGTTCGTAGTGGAGTTCGAGCGTGAGATCAAGCGTCTCGTCGGCCAGGGAGAGAACGAGATGATTGTCGTCTTTGAGAATGTAGTTTTTATAGACCAGCTTCAGCGGACGGTCGGGTGAGCGGAGTTTGACGCCGGGCAAATTCCTTGCCGGTCTGCGGATGAACTACGTGATCCGTCTGCTGGAATGTTCCGGCATGAAACTGAGTTCGATTGCGGAAGTTTCGGGCTTTTCGGACGCGAGCCATCTCTGCCGGGTTTCCCGCAAACAGCACGGCATCACTCCGGAAGCTTTCCGTTCCGGTTCATCAATTCTGAAGTTCGGCGAACGGGGAGGCGGAAACTTATAAATCGTCGCCGTAAAGATCGAGACAGGCAAATCCGGCGAGAAAGTCGATGAGCTCGCCGGGATTGACCCCGATGGAGAATCCGGCGAACAGCGCCGCCGTGACTTCAATGGAGGAATATTTATACCATGCGCGTCTGCCGTCGAAGGGAAGTTGACGCGGATTTTCATCCTTTTCAAGTTCCGGAGCCGCATCTTCCGAAGTTTTTTGCGCTTCCCTGTTGCGGAATTTTTCTTTCCATGCGCAGGAATTGCAGAAGTTTCTGGAATGCTCGTCTGGAAGCAGAATGAAGAACGGCAGCAGCGGAGTCATTGCGCAATAAGCTTTTCCGCGTTCCGCCGCATGTTTGCCCGGATAGAAAATTTCCGTGTTGGCGAAGGGAAGCGGAACGCCGATGTTCCCTTCACTCACATGATATTCCTCAGAATGCGGATGCGCTCCGTCGAGAATTTCTCCGCTGCGCAGACCGTAAAGTGATGCATAGTTGTACATATCCGCCTGAACAGGACCGACCTGAACCTTCACGCCGAATCCACCTCCGGCGGTGAAAGTGAAGATGTCTTTTGCGTCATCCAGCCGGTTTCCCCAGTAGTCGTGTCCGGCGGAACATCCGGAGAGGATCAGGAGCGCGAGCACGGAACTGGCGGTCAGCTGCAGGATTTTCATGATCAGTTTCCCTTTCGGAGACATGCGCGGATGCGTTCCTTCAGGAGAAAGAGCAAGACGATGCTGACGCAGCGGAGATTGCGGAAGAGCGTGCGCCGTCCGCCGGAACACATGCGCCAAAACCATTCGAGTCCGAGTCTGCGGATGATTTCAGGCGCCCAGGAACGCTTGCCGGAATGGAAGTCGAAGGCCGCGCCGACTCCGAGCATAACCGGGACTTTAAGGGCGGACCGGTGTGCCTGAATCCAGAATTCCTGTTTCGGACCGCCGAGACCGACCCACACGAAATCTGCCCCGGAATCGTTGATCTGCTTGATTACCGCGGCGTCTTCCTCCGGAGTGAGCGGACGGAACGGCGGGGCGTATCCGCCCGCAATGATGATTGCGGGAAACTGTTCCCGCAATTTCCGCTTCAAAACCTCCAGAGATTCCGGAGTTCCGCCGTAGAAGAAATGTTTCCAGCCGCGGCTTTGTCCGTATTCGCAGGCTTTCAGGATGAAAGTCGGACCGGAGATGCGCTCCACCGGATGTTTCGCGTGGAGCGAGGCGAGTTTGCTGACCGCAACGCCGTCCGGAAAGATCCAGTCCGCCTGCCGGATGCAGGACCGGACGTCATGGCTGCGGAGCGCGAGCGAGAGGAGGTTCGCTTCAAAGAAAACGGCAAATCCGGAATGAAAATCCTTGAGGTGCAGATTCCAGTCTTCGAGAACGTTCCGGCAGGAACTGTCGACAATGTTCAAATCAAGCGGATGCGGAACAAAAGTTCTTTTCATTGCGCGGACAGCCCTTCAAAACGTTTCTTTATGACTTTCGCCGGATTGCCGCCGACGACGGTGTACGGGGGGACGTCTTTGACGACGACGGATCCGGCGGCGACGACCGCGCCGTCGCCGATATGAACTCCGGCAACGATGATTGCGCCGTGTCCGATCCAAACGTCGCTGCCGATGAATGTCTTATGGGAGTCGCCGCGCGGGGCGTCCCAGATCAATACGCCGGGAAGGTCGATGCGGTGGTCGTCCCGTCCGACGAGTGCGACGTTCCGGGCGAAGAGAACGCTGTCGCCGATCTGCGCGTCGCAGTTGATGATGCACCCCGGACCGAACTGCACGCGGTCGCCGAGGGAGATGTCGTTATGCGGCGACCAGAGTTCGACGCTCCACGGAATGCGGACCATTCCCTTGCGTTTCACGAATCGTGCGCGGAGGAGAAAATAGAGTTCCGTGCGGATGCGGTTTGCGATTGCACGTATCGCAAGCGCCGCGCGGGAGCGCCCCGGGCGGACGTTGGTTTGAGGACGGTTGTCGTTTCCTGTTTCCTGACTCATGACAATGCCTTTCTTGTTTCGGTGAGAGCTCCGAGGTAATAATCGCGCATGATTGCAGCCTTGCTGTCCCAGGAGAGCTCTTTTGCGCGCGCGAGTGCGCCGGAAGAGAGTTTTTCGAGTTCGGCGGAGTTTTTCGAGAGTTCCTGCATGGCATTTGCGAAAGCCCGGATGCTTTGCTCCGGAGTGGCGAGCGGAATCAGTCGGCCGCATTGTTCGTTGACGACGGAGCTCATGCCCCATGCGTTGTGACAGATGACCGGAAGCCCGTGTTCGAGCGCCTCCAGCAGAACATGCGGTGTTCCCTCCTTGACGCTTGTCAGGAGCATGACGTCCGCCTGTTCCATGACTTCGCGGACGCGGGCGGGGGAGACCTTGCCGTACCATGTGCAGCAGTCCTGAATTTTCAGTTTTTCCGCAAGGCTGCGCCAGCGGTTTTCCGCGTGTCCGCCACCGAGAATATGCAGTTTGACGGGAGTACCCGTCTGTTTCAGTTCGCGGACCGCCGCAAGCCCGAGGTTCAGCGCTTTCCGGCTTTCCATGATTCCGCACCAGACAACCTGCAGAATTCCGGAGCGTTTTTTCTTTCCGCTTTTCCCGTGCGGTTCCGCTCCGGTTTCATTGAGGAGAATGGAATCCCGGTGATAGATTTTCGCAATGCAGTCTTTGTTTTCCACGGTCGCGGCAAAAATCGTGTCGGCGCGGCGGATCGCTTTCCGGACGCGCGGGAGGAGATACTCCTGGGCAATGTTGATGCAGTTCTTGATGAAATAGAGAAGTCCTGTTTTTGCTCCGAGCATGGAAAGATAACTCCACGGGATTTCCCCCATTCCTCCGACGGGTCCCCAGAAAAAGACAAAGTCGCCGGGGAGTTCCCAGAGATAGCCCGGTTCGCGGAAGCCGATCATTCCGAGCTGATGAACAAGATCAAACGGTTCCGCCCGATGGAGCGTTTCGGCCGTGCGGAATGCCTTTTTCTGCCAGACGCGGTAATGCCGGTAGAACCGCCAGTCGCCCTGACGCCAGAAATATTCGCGTCCTTTTTCGCCGATATCGACATAATGGAATTCCGGGAGGAAGCGTCCCTGAAATGCGGAAAGGTGTTCTTCGATGGATTTCCGGAATCCTGTCTCGGTGATCACGTGGAGCGGAAAAAATTTTGACAGTGCCAGCACCCAGTGCCAGCCGGTTCCGACTTCCGAACCCCATTCGGGACTGCAGGCGTAGACGCTCAGGAGAATGCGGGGCGCATGGTTCTTCGGATTCATTTGAAATAGTTCCTCCATTTGCGGTCTCCGCGCAGACACTGCATCAGGCGGAGGAGCGGAAATGCAAGAAGTTTTCCGGCAAGGGTGCCGCCCATCTTTGAACAGAGTTCATCAAGAATGTTTTCGCGTTTGCGGTACGGAAGCTGCATGTTTTCGCGTCCGGCGTAGCGGATTGCGCTCATTGTCCAGCGTCTCTTGCGGACGGCTGTTCCGGCTCCGTAGGGGAGAAGGTCGCGGACGGAGGCGAGACACGGTTCGGGGAGGGCGGCGGAGCGTTTGCAGCCTTTGTGTTCAAAATCCAATCCGCTTTCGCCATCGAAGAGCAGTTCCTCCAGAAAATTTTTTCCCCAGAACGCGGCCTGAAGAGAGACCCGGTAGCGGTTGGCGGCGGAACATGCGCCGAGTCCGGTTTCCGCCTCCGCCTTCTGGTCCGGCGGGGGAACGGGGACGATTCGCGCGTATCCGGCGTTCCGCTTCCGCATTTCCGCGAGAACGTTTGCCAGAGCGGCTGTGTCGACCTGTTTTTCAATCCAGTAATCTTCCTGCAGATAAAGAACATACGGAGTCGAGACATGTTCGAGTGTCCGCTTGAGGTTGGATGCCCAGCCGCGGTCTTCCCGGAGATTGACCGTTTCAATGCCCTCGAATTGCGGAAGGGATCCGGTGGTCATGAGCAGAATGCGCCACGGACAGTCCGGCCAATATTTTTTCAGACCATGAACAAAAAACGGCCAGCAGTCCGCAAAACCGTCCCATGAGCTGACGATGACGGTGCATTGATCTTTTATTTCCATTCCAGGAGCCTTTTTCTGAGAGTTTCCCACATTCCGTTTTCCGAGTATTTTTCCAGCGCGAGATTGCGCGAACAGCGTTCCGCTTCGGGGAGATCGAGCACGGCGAGCATCTTTTCCGCATAGAGTTCCGGGTCGCGCGTGCGGACGATAAAGCCGTTGACGCCGTCGCGGATAAAATCATCCGCTCCGCTGACCACTGTGGAGATCATGGCTTTTCCCGCGGCGAGCTGTTCCACCATTGCGAACGAGGAACCCTCCACGTGCGAACCGACCACGGAGGCGTCGGCGGCTCCAAGAAGCGAAACGATTTCTTCCGGATTTCTGCGTCCGGTGAAACGGACCCGCGCGGAAACATTCAGGCTCTCCGCCAGCGTCTGAAGCGACGCTTTTTCTTCGCCGTCGCCGACCAGAAGAAGCATCGCGTCCGGACGCTTTTTGAGGATGAGGCGGAAGGCGTTCAGAATCAAGTCGACGCCCTTCACCTGCGCAAGGCGTCCGACGAAGATGTAGACAGGGGCTTCCGCGGGCAGATTCCAGCGTCCGCGGCACTCCGCGCGGTCGAGCGGACGGAAAAAGTCGGTGTCGACGACGGATGGGATTGCTTCGAAGGTGATTTTCGTGCCGTGGCGGGCGGCGATTCGGTTCCATTCGGCGCATGTTTCGGGCGAATCCGCCGCCCAGGTGATCTGTGCGCGGCGGAGCGCTCTGGACTGGATGAAGTCATAGAGTTTCGAGAAGTATTTCCCCGCCCACGGGTGACGCCCGATGAGCCACGGGTTGCCGAGGCCCGTGGCGTAATAAGCGATCTGGTAATCGGTCAGGAATGCGAAGTACCAGAGGACGATGTAGTTGCCCGTGAAAACCTTGCGGATTCCGAGCGCGTTCCAGGCTTTCCGGCTGCGCTGGAGATACCGGAAGAAGCGGATTGCGCCGGGCATGAGGGAACGTTTCGCCGCGCCGGATTTGCTGAAGTTCGCGACGGGAATCACGTCGATTGTTCTGCCGAAAAGAGTTTTTGTCGTGAGCTTCCCGGGAACATCGTCGTCGGAAGTGTATCCGATGAAGCATGCCTTATCCGGAAGATGACGGATGACGGCGTTGTTGATGGTCGCTCCGCCATTGCCCGAGGACTCCCGGGAGAAATCAAACGTGTCAACATAGAAAAAATTTTTATTCATGAGTTCAGCCTTGTCATTTCTGTTTTTTCCGGCAGACCGTATCGCGGAAGAACGCGGTCAGCGTTTTCCCGAACGTGTGGTAATTGAATTCGCTCGCGCCGAGTTCATGTCCGGCGGCGCCGACGGCGTCGGCCGCCCGCGGATGTTCAAGAATGAAATTGAGGCAGTCAGCGTATTCTCCGGGTGAAAACTTTGTCACATAAGCATCGACGCCGTGTTTGAAGTAATAGGGGATTTCCCCGACTGCGGTAGTGATGACGGGGCGTCCGGTTGCCAGATATTCGGCGATTTTCTGCGAAAAACGCGCCTTGTCCTGAAGTGATCCCGGGTCGAGCGGGATGAGGAGACCGGCGGAGTTCGCATAGAGGGCGCGGAGTTCCGCATACGGGAGTTTTGTCTGCACGGTGATTTGTGCGGAGAGGTTGCGCTTTGCGATTTCCCGCTGAACCCGTTCGAGTTCTGCCGGCTGTCCGGAGAGAACCGTCCGGAGTTGCACGTTTGCCGGAAGATGCTTCCAGACATCGAGCAGAAATTGAATGATGCGGAAATATCCGGCCTGTGCGCAGTAGGAGAAATAAGTTCCCGCTTTGCCTTCATCGGGCTTCCTGTCAAAATCTCCGAGAATCGGCAGCAGCATCTGCGGTTTGTGAAAACGTTCCGCTTTCTGTTTCAGGAAATGGCTGATCGGCAGAATCGCATGAACAAAATATCCGAAGCAGTAGCCTTGCAGCAGATTGTTCAGCTGTTTGAGGATGCCGGCATTCGCAAAACTGGGCTGCCATTCGTGAAAAATCGCGACAACCCGGTATCCGAGAAGACGTCCGGAGAGACAGTAGTGGAGGAAACAGGGAAAA
>URNE01000063.1 GCA_900549045.1 uncultured bacterium
TTTCACTCATCGAACCCCGGAACAAGTTTTCTGAACCGCGAAGTTTACCGCGACAAGGTGCTCGGCTGCTGGACCGGCAAGAACATCGGCGGGACGCTCGGCGCGCCGTTTGAATGGAAAGAGGGTCCGTTCGACGTCTCGTTCTATACGCAGGACCTCAAGGGAGAACCCGCGCCGAACGACGACCTCGACCTTCAGCTTATCTGGCTCAAGGCGATTGAGGAAAACGGTATCTATCAGGTCAACGAGCGCGTGCTCGGCGACTACTGGCTCGCCCATATCACCGGACCGTGGAACGAATACAGCGTCGGCAAGTTCAATATGATGAACGGTCTGCTTCCGCCGCTTTCCGGCTTCTGCAACAACGACGTCTGGAAGAACAGCAACGGCGCATGGATCCGCTCCGAAATCTGGGCGTGCATGTTCCCCGGCGAACCCGACGAGGTCGCCCCGTTCGCCTGGTGCGACGCCTGTGTGGATCATGCGGACGACGGCATCTATGCGGAGATTTTCACTGCGACGCTCGAATCCGCGGCGTTCATCGAAAGTGATCTGCGCAAGCTCATCAACTGTGCGCTCGCCCGTATTCCCGTTGATTGCCGCGTAGCCCGCAGCGTTAAAATCGTGCTTGACTCCTTCGATGCGGGCGACGACTGGAAGACTGCGCGCCGGAAGGTCATCGACGACAGCGCGGATCTCGGCTCTTTTCAGGCTCCAGCGAACGTCTCCTACGCCATCATCGGTTTGCTTTACGGCAACGGCGACTTCGGACGCTCGGTTTGCCTTGCGGTCAACTGCGGCGACGACACCGACTGTTCCGCCGCGACTTGCGGTTCGGTTCTCGGCATCATCAAAGGGCGTTCCGGGATTCCGGAAGAGTGGATCGCCCCGATCGGCGAAGGCATCAAAACGCTTGCTATCGACCCGTTTCACGCCGTTGCTCCCGCCACGCTCGGCGAACTGACCGACCGCGTGATAAAGTGCAAACTGCGTGCGGATATGGACAATCCGACGCTCGTCCGCCTCACCGACGGTGAAACGGCGATCGGCGAAGAGATCCGTTCGCGTCTCGCCGACGGCTCCGAAACGGCGCGGCGTGTGCTTTCGCGATCCTCCCGCAGACTTACGCAGGAGACCCCGTTCGGGTTCTTCTCGGTCGAATACGGGAGCAGTCCTGTGACCGTTCCCGGTGAAACGCAGACTCTGACACTCGCCTACTTCGGCGCCGCCCACGACGACCAGACCTTCTCCGTCAGATGGAATCTTCCGGAGGGCTGGAGCATTGAGGAAGGACCGGAGCAGCGGTTCATGTCCTACGTCAATGCCGGCTGCCGCAAGCTCACGGTCAAACTTACCGCGGGGGCGTTCTCCGGGGCGTTCGAATACATTCCGGTGACGTTCCGGCTGAGCGGACGCAACTACCCCGCTTACGGGATTGTCCCGTTTCAGCGAGCGGGGACGATGGGCGCGAATGGTCGTTACGACGTCAATCAGGATTACTGGGACCGTTTTCACCGCGGCAATGCGCGCCGCGCGGAGTGAGCGCGAAAATGAATGCGTCCGCTTGAGTGCGGAGATACAAGCACACGCATATCCGGCAAGGTGAATGAGATTTGCGGAATCCCGAAAACGGATGTATATTACCGCATCGGAGGCTTTTCATGGATATTGCGTATACGGAAGAAAAAAAGTTTACAATGGAACAGGTTCAGGAGCTCTTCCGCTCGGTCGGATGGGTTTCGGGAGAATATCCGCAGAGACTTTACAAAGCGCTGATGCATTCGTCGCGCGTCACAACCGCGTGGGACGGCGCACGGCTCGTCGGTCTGGCGCGCGCGCTGGATGACGGAGAGATGCTAGCCTGCATTCATTATGTCCTCGTTCATCCGGATTATCAGCGGCGCGGAATCGCCGGAACCATGATTGAACGGATCAAGGAACATTACAAAAACTGCCTCTACATCGAGGTTATGCCCGAAGAGCGCAAAAACGTGCCGTTCTATCAGAAGCACGGTTTTCAGATCATGCCGGAGGGAACCGCGATGGTCCTTGCAAATTTTGCCGATAAACGATGACGGCGCCCCGTTCCACTCTTGTCCCGGCGCTGATGATGCTGACGGCGTCGCTCTGCTGGGGGGCGTCGTATCTCTTCATGCAGAAAAGTCTTGCGGAGGTCGGTCCGTGCTCGCTGATCGTCTGGCGGTTCGGAATCGCCTTTGTGTTCAGCGCTCTGCTGTTCCCGCGGACTCTGTTTTCCGCCACAAAGGCGGAATGGAAGCACGGGCTTCTGCTTGGCGTTCTGCTCGGGATTGCGTTCTATGCGGTCATGATCGGACTGCGCGGGACGACGACCGGAAACGCCGGATTCCTGCTTGGCTGCACAAGCGTGTTCGTCCCGCTTCTCTGTGCTTTGAAAAGCCGCAAGTGGACGCTCCGGATTCTGCTTGCGGCGGCGGTTTCCGTCTCCGGTATCGGGCTGATGACGCTCCAGAGCGGCTTCCGTCTGCGTCCGGGTGACCTTTTCTGCATGCTTAGCGCACTGCTTTATTCGTTCTACATTATTCTTGCGGGAGGCTTTCTCCGGAACGACAATCCGCTGCGGATCGGAGTGATTCAGTTCTCCGGCGCGGCCGCCGCGGCGGGAGCGGGTGCGCTGATTTCGGGCGAGACCGCGTTTCTGCCTGCGACCCTGCCCGTGTGGGGGAAATCCTGTTCCTCGGAATCTTCTGTTCCGCGGCGGGATTCATGCTCCAGATGTCCGCGCAGAAAAAACTGTCGCCGGAATATGTCAGTCTGCTGTACTCTTCGGAACCTGTGTTCGCGATGATCCTCGGATTGATTTTCCTTGCGGAGCCTCTGAGTGCGGGACGGCTCGGCGGAGCCGCCCTGATTCTGTGCGGAATTCTGCTCTCGTCACTCCGCAGGAAGTGAATGTTCCAACGCCATGCGGAAGAGTGCGCAGACCAGTTTTTTGTGCGCGCATTCCGGCAGTCTCCGCGCTTCGGCGAGACCTGCTTCAAAATCCGTCGACGTGCTGAGCGGATCGAAGCGGCGGTCCAGAAGATCGGCCGTCCGACGGAAAAACTCCTCCGGTTCCCGCTGATGTGTGAAACTGTTCCGCGGAGCGTTGAATCCGTGCGCCGCCGCGTAGCGCGCCGCGCTTTCGCCCGCGCGACGTCCGAAAACGAAGACTTCGAGTCCGGCGTTGCCCCCGAGCCGGTCGCGTCCGTGCAGACCGCCCGCGGCTTCCCCCGCGGCGAACAGACCCGGCACGCAAGTCGAGCAGTCGGGGGCGATGCGGATTCCTCCGAGCGTGGTGTGCGCACCCGGTTTCACTTCAAACCAGAGTTCGTTGAACACGGGGGAGATGCGTTTGAACTTCAGATGATATTCCGGATATTTCGCGGCGAAAGCGGCTTCATCGACGCCGCTGAAATCGTAGCGGATTCCTCCGTGTTCCCATCCGTTTCCGGCGCGGATTTCCCGCAGGATGCGTTCGGCGAGCTCCCGTTTGCGCGGAACGTTTTCTCCCGGCTTCAGCAGAGATTCCCTGCGGCGGTTCAGCAGTTTTGCGCCTTCGTGCAGGACGGTTGTTATGACCGGGAAGCCCGCGAGGTTTGAGGGATGGACCGTGACGGTCGGTTCGAACTGGACGAACTGCAGGTCGCGCAGTTCCGCTCCCGCTTCGAGTGCGAGAACCGCCGGGTCGCCCCGCAGATTTTTGCTCCATGTGCTGAATTTCCAGAGCCCGGCGAACCCTCCGCCCGCGAGCACGACGGCGCGCGCCCGGATGAATTCTCCGTGTTCCGTCCATGCCCCCGCGACGCCTTGGGTTCCGAGAGCAAGCCGGACGATGCGTGTTTTCAGGACTTCCGTATTCAGGAGAGCGATCGCCTGTTTTCCGGTCGTCGTGCCGGAATGCACCACGCGCGGGAAGGAGGTTCCGACGGCGTTCACCATGCTGTAGAGACCGTCCGGTGTACGGTCGAAGCGGATTCCCATTGTTTCGAGCCGGCGCATTTCCGTCACCGCCCGGTCCGCGAGAATCCTCACCAGTTCCGGGTCGGAGCATCCGCCGCCTGAAGCGAGGGTGTCGGAGCAGAGAATTTCCGCGGAGTCCGGCGGGTTGACCGGCGCGGAGAAGCCCATGATCTCGCTGGAAGCTCCGCCGCCCGCATCGGTGACAAGCACACGCAGATCCGGCGCGGTTTCGTGAATTTCCCGTGCGGCATTCAGCCCGGTCAGCCCCGCCCCGATGATGAGAATATCCGTTTCCATGTTTTTTGAACTTTCAGAATTCCCAGATCGCCCCGTTTGCGAGGGAACCGACGTTCTTCACGAAGAGACGGAGGAACGGGGGAACTCCGGCCGGGTCGAATTTCCAGCTCCAGTTCTTTCTGCGCTCTTCGAGTTCGGCGGATGGAACTTCCAGGTCGATTTTGCGCTGATCGAGATCAATGCTGATGCGGTCGCCGTCCTGAACGAGGGCGAGCGGGCTTCCGAGGGCGGCTTCGGGGGAGAGATAGCCGATGGAGAGTCCGCTGGAACCGCCGGAGAAGCGTCCGTCGGTGACGATCGCGACGTCGTGCGCGAGGCCGCGTCCCTTGAGTTCCTTCTGGAACTGATAGGAGGTTGTCCCGAATGCGCCTTTGGGTCCGAGATAGCGGAGAATGCAGACGTCGCCTTTCCGGATTTGATCAGCATTGAGGGCGTCGAGCGCCTGTCGAAGCGAATCGAAACATCTGGCTGGACCTGCGAATTTGCGCATGGAGTCTTCCACCGCGGCGGCTTTGATCATGGCGCCGTCGGGAGCGAGGGAGCCGTAGAGGACGTAGAGCGCGCCTTCCTGCGAGACGGGATTGTCGAGGGAGCGGATGACTTCCGGATCGTAGATTTGGGCGTCGGCGCAGTTTTCCGCAAGGGTTTTGCCGGTGACGGTGAGGGCGTTTCCGTTGAGCTTCGGCATGAGGGATTTGAGGACGGCGCGGGAGCCGCCGGCGCGGTCGATGTCCTGCAGGTGCCAGCGTCCGCTGGGGGAGGCACCGACGATCTGCGGGACTTCGCGGGAGGCGCGGTCGAAATGCGCCCACCAGCGGTCGTGAAGTCCGGCTTCGTTGGCGATGGCGGGGAGGTGCATGAAGAGGTTTGTGGAACCAGCCATGGCCATTGTCATGGCGATTGCGTTGTCGACGGCTTCCGGGGTGATGATTTTGCGGGCGGTGATGCCGTCGGCAAGCAGTTTCATGATCTGTTTTCCGGCGAGATAGGCGGTCTGGAGGAGCTCGGAGCTGACGGCGGACATGCAGCCGTTTCCGGGCATGGTCATGCCGAGGGCTTCGGCGGCGAGGCACATGCTGTTCGCGGTGGTCATGACGCCGCATGCGCCGCAGGGGGTGTACATGCGTTCGACTTCGCGTTCGGTTGCCGCGCGGCTGTAACAGCCCCGCATGACCTGGCCGACATGGTCTGTGAGTTCGATGTAGTTGGCGGATTTGCCGTCGAGGAAGGGCATGGGCATGTAGCCTCCGGTGACGAGGATCGTCGGAATGTCGAGGCGTGCGGCTGCCATGAGGTGTCCGGGGACGATGGAGTCGCAGGTGGAGAGCATGACCATGCCGTCGAACATGTTGGATTCGACGACGAGTTCGACTTCGTCGGCGATGCCGTTGCGGCTCGGGAGTTCGATGTAGCGCGGGTTCTTGAGAACCATGCCGTCGCAGATTCCGGTCGTCATCATTTCAAAGGGAAGTCCCCCGGCTTCGCGGATGCCCTGTTTGACGCGCTCGGCGAGGCTGCGGAGATGGACATGTCCGGGGTTGTATTCGTTCCAGGAATTGACAACGGCGATGATGGGACGGTCGAATTCCTCTTCGGTGTATCCGAGTCCGCGGACGAGTCCGCGGCGGCATTCGCATGCGACGCCGTAGGGGGTGGAACTGCGTTCGTTGAGTTTGCGCATGAGAGAACCTCCTTATTTTTCGTATTCGTAAAGCATGGCGTCGATTCCTCCGTCGATGGACTGTCCGCCGTCGATGGGGAAGGTCTGGCCGGTGATGAATGCGGATTTTTCATCGTCCGCGAGAAAGAGCATCATGGGAGTGATGTCGTCGACGGTTCCGAGGCGTCCTGCGGGGATTTTCCGGAGAAAGGCGTTCATATCCGTTTCGGAATAACGTGCGGAGAGTTTGGTCATGATGAAGCCCGGGGCGATGCAGTTTACGTTGATTCCGTATTTGGCGACTTCGCAGGCGAGGGCTTTTGTGAACATGTTGAGTCCGGCTTTTCCCGCGCAGTAGGGGAGCATTTTCCGTTTGACCCAGGTGACGATGCTGTGGATTGAGCTGACGTTGATGATTTTTCCGCGCACCTTGTTTTCGATCATGTTCCGGACGGCGATGCGGGAGGTGTACGCGGCGGCGTTGAGGTTCAGGTTGATCTGATCGTTCCAGTATTCGACGGGCATGTCGATGAATTCGCCGCGCGGGATTTTGAGCGCGCCTCCGGCGTTGTTGACGAGAACGTCGATTCCGCCGAACCGCTGAATGAAGGCGTTGACCATTGCTTCACAGTCTTCGGAGAGAGCGACGTCCGCCTTGTAGATTTCGACGGGAGCGCCGAGTTCCCGGATTTTCGCCGCGGTCGCTTCCGCGCCTTCGGGATTCCTGTTGTAGTTCAGCCCGATGGAGCAGCCCTCTTTTGCGAATGCGATTGCCGTTGCCGCTCCGATTCCATGCGAAGAGCCTGTGATCAGAACCCGTTTCCCTTTGACACTCATGTCAGTCTCCTTTTTTGGATTTTATCAGTTTTGATATAAATATATCCGTTCAACGAGGCAAATGCAAGGGGAAAACGGAAAAATCAGAAGAATTTTTCGTAGGCGAGGCGTGCGGCTCCGATTGCGCTCTGGTGTGCGCCGAGCGTGGTGATGCCGAGGTAGCAGCTGCGGCGTTCCGGGGGAAGAATCTCTTTGAATTTCTCAATGGTGCGGCGGAAGAGCCAGCCGTCGGGTCTGCTCTGTCCGCCGGAGAAGATGACGGCTTCGGGAGCGTAAAGCTGAATCATGGAGGCGATGCCGATGGCGTTGTAGGAGGCGGCGGTGTCGAGGATCGCGATTGCTTCGGGGACGCCTTTCGCCGCGGCGCGGTCGAGGGCGGGAGCGGAGTGAAGTTCCGGGTGATCCGGCAGACGTTCCCGCGCGACCTGCGCGAGGCGTTCCGAGCCGGAGAAGGATTCGAGACAGCCTTTGAAGCCGCAGGTGCAGATGTGTTCGTTTCCCGGAATGAGGATATGTCCGATGTAGCCGACCGGGCGTTTGGGATGGCTGATGAGCAGCAGGTGATTCGCCACGATTCCGGAGCCGATGCCGACGCCGAGTCCGATGTTGACCAGGTTTCCGCATCCCGCGCGTTTGCCGAAACGGTATTCCGCGCAGACTGCGGCGACCTGCGTTGTGATTGCGTAGACGGGCAGCGCGATGCGTCCGGCGAGCAGGGAGACGGGGATGTTCGCTCCGAATTTCATGCCGAAGTTTCCGCCGGAGACGATGATTCCGTTCTCCGAATCGACGTTTCCGGAGACTGCGAGGCCGATCGAGTGGAGTTTTGCCCGGTCGATTCCGCTTTCCGCAAGCGCGGATTCGAAAACGGCCGCGGCGGATTCGAGGAACCGTTCCGGCGACGAGTACGGGGGAGTTGCGGTCTCCATGCGGTAGAGAACATTGAAATTCATGTCGCAGAAGACCAGTTTGGTGAATGCGGCGCCGATGTCGATTCCGCAGAAATACGCGCAGTGCGGATTGACGCAGAGGGGAACGACGGGGCGTCCGGGGGCTTTGGCCTTCTCCTTGCGGGCGAAGAGGCAGCCGCGTTCCAGGAGTGCGTTTGTGACCTTGCACATGGTTCCCCAGGAAAGCCCGGTAAGCTGCTGAATATCTTTTTTCGATGTATTGTTCCTGCCGCTCCGCACGGCGTCCATGACTTTGACGTTATTCGACATGCAATCCCATTTCTTTCCGGTACTCTCTGACAGTAAACAGCGCCATGAAGAGGAACGGCGGCATGACGCCTCCGACTTTGCGGATCAGGTATTCCGCCTCCTCCGCCGGGTCCGTGATTCCCTTCGCGAGCGCTTCCTTCATAATTATACCGTACTTTTCCGTTAATTCAAGAGCCTCTTTCAGCATTTTCCGCGCATTTTCGTCCCTCATCACCGCCTGCCGCCAGGGGAGATAGGCGTGTCCGGCGAGAACGGTCCGCACGGGTTCGGCGATCAGACGGCGCAGTGCGGAGCGGTAGCCGGGGAGATCCATGCAGAGACCGCAGCCCTGGAGTTCGGTTCCGTTGCCCTGTATGGAGTCGCCGGCGACAAGCGTTCCGGTGGCGTTGTCGAGGAAGCAGACGCAGTCGGAATCGTGTCCTGGTGTTGCGATGACTTTCAGGCCGTGAACGGTTTCGCCGTCGCGGAAGGTGAAATCCGCCTCAATGCCGCGCAGTCCCTCGGAGGGAGGCGGACTGAATTCCGGAAACGGCGCGCGGATAAGTCTGTTGAATTTCAGCGGGTCGCGCAGTTTCTCGGCTCCGATGTCAAGCACGCCGCAGGGCAGGGCGGGACAGAGCTGTTTGATGCGGAAGTGTCCGCCGACATGGTCGCCGTGCGTGTGCGTGCAGAGCAGAACGGTGAGATCTTCGAGTTTCAGCCCCTCTTCCGCGAGCGCGGGGATGAGGACCGCGTCGACGACTTCCGCGGATGCGCCGGAGTCGATGAGGATATTTTCGTTGGCGCGGCGGATCAGCGTCACGCCGCTCCACGAGCCGCAGAACGGAGTCTTCAGCAGGAAGACTGTTTCATTGACCGGTTCAAATCTTTCCATTATTTTTTCTTCCTTCTCTATTCCATTTTTGTTTTTTTTTTTTTTTTTAATGATACGGCGACCACCGAGATCTACACTCTTTCCCTACACGACGCTCTTCCG
>URNE01000064.1 GCA_900549045.1 uncultured bacterium
ATTCATCAAAAACGTGTTCGCCCCGGCGCCTCCGGCAAAGAACTCTCACAAATCCTCAGCCAGAACCGCATCCGGAAAAGGCGGAAACCTGTCGCGCAAATGCAAAAACACCCGGAACCGCGCAAAAACACCGCGTCAATCCCCGAAACCGCAGCCGAAAAAAGCGAAGGACGAACCGAAACCCCGGCAGCCGAAGGTGCCGAAGCAGCAGAAAACGCTCAACACCCCTCAGCCCGCTCTCCCGATGCCGGAACTGATCGACATCGAACCCGCGGAAGGGAAAAAACGCTTCTGCGACATTGACCTTGCAAAAGAGGTTCTCGCCGGTACTCAGCAGCTCGGATTCAAATACTGTTCCGTCATTCAGGAAAAGTGCCTCCCCTACGCCGTCGAGGGACGCGACCTCGCCGCGAAAGCCCAGACCGGAACCGGAAAAACGGCGGCGTTCCTCGCCTCCTCCATGACCCGTCTTCTCCGCGACCCGAAAACCGACCGCAAGCCCAGAACCTGCCGGGTCCTCGTCCTCGAACCCACCCGCGAACTCGCCATGCAGATCGAAAAAGACGCCCAGGCTCTCGGCAAGTACACCGGACTCTACTGCAAAGCGATCTTCGGCGGAATGGACTACAAGGAACAGCGGGACGCCATCAATTACCCCGTCGACATCCTCGCCGGAACGCCCGGCCGCATCATCGACTACAGCCGCAGCGGCGCACTTGACCTCTCCCAGACCGAAGTGCTCGTCATCGACGAAGCCGACCGCATGCTTGACATGGGATTCATCCCGGACGTTCGTCGCATCGTCTCCAAACTTCCCCCCGCAGGACGGCGCCAGACCATGCTCTTCAGCGCCACGCTCGATCCAGAAATCCTGCGTCTCGTCGACAGCTGGCTCGTCAACCCCGTCTCCGTCGAAGCTGAACCCGAACACGTCGTCACAGACCTCATCGACCAGCATTTCTATGCCGTCTCCGGAGACAAAAAACTCGCGCTCCTCCTCTGGCTCATCAAGCATGAACCGATCGAACGCATGATCATCTTCGGAAACTGGAAACACAAAAACGCCGAGCTTGCCGAACAGCTCATCTCTTACGGAGTGGACTGCGAACAGCTCTCCGGCGACATCGCTCAGAACAAGCGCATCCGCATCCTCGACCGTTTCAAGAGCGGCGAATGCAAAATCGTTGTCGCAACCGATGTCGCCGCCCGCGGTATCCACGTCGACGGCATCTCGCATGTTGTCAATTACGATCTTCCGGAACAGGCGGAAGATTACGTTCACCGCATCGGACGCACCGGACGCGCCGGAAAGAAGGGAAAAGCGATCTCCTTTGTCTGCGAATTCGGCGCGTATTATCTCCCCGCCATCGAGGAATACGCCGGAATCAAGGCAATCACGGTTCAGCCGGAAGAGGAGACCCTCCTTCTCCCCGAACGCGTAAAACCGCTCAGACACGCCGCCCGCCCGCATCACTCCGACCATTCGGGGTCGCATCACGGCGCTTACCGCAGACGGTGACGCCATGCCGCGCCCGGAAATACACATCGTTCTGGACCGTCTCCGCAGCGCCCACAACGTCGGCAACATCTTCCGTCTTGCCGACGCCGTCGGTGCGAACGAGATCGTCTGCTGCGGCTACACCGCCGCCCCGCCGCATCCGAAACTCGTGAAGACGGCGATGGGAGCGGACAAAACCGTGCCTTTCCGGTCATTCCCGACCGCCGCCGGCGCGCTCCGCGAACTCAAAGCGGAAGGCTGCAAAGCTGTCGCCGTTGAAACGCTCGAAACAGCATGCGATGCATGGAAATTCGATTACCCTGATAAAATTGCGCTTCTCCTCGGCAACGAGGCGCTCGGGATTTCGCCCGACGCCCTGGAACTCTGCGACGCAGCTGTCTCCCTGCCGATGTTCGGAACCAAAGTCTCCATCAATGTCGGCAACTGCGCCGCCGTTGTTCTCTACATGATCGTTGCGAAAGGAAAGTGACATGAAACTCGCCGTTGTCGGACAGAATTCCCCCGCCCTCGCGGAACGCCTCGAAGCGCGCGGAGTTGCTCTCTGCGCCCCGGCGGACTCCGATCTGCTGATCCCATACGGCGGCGACGGCACTCTTCTCGGAGCCGAACGCGATTTTCCAGGCGTCCGGAAGTATCCGATCCGCGACGAGGAAACCGCTCCGCTCTGCGCAAATCACAAACTTGCAATTCAGCTCGATGCCCTTTTCGCCGGTCAGCTAAAACTTTCTCGGATCAAACGCCTCAAGGCCGAATTCGACTCCGCGGAAATCTATGCGATGAACGACATTTTCATCCATAACAAAAACAACGCTTCCGCCCTCCGCTACAAAATCTGGATCGACGGCGAACTTTACTCCCATGAAATCGTCGGTGACGGCGTGGGCGTTGCGACGGTTCACGGCTCAACCGCCTACTTCCGGAGCATTACGCACAGCGTTTTCCGCGTCGGCATCGGACTCGCCTTCAGCAACAGCACCGAGCTTGTCAACCACATGATCCTCCCCGAAACCTCCGAAGTCCGCGTCAAAATCAACCGCGGTCCCGGCGAAATGGTCGCGGACAACTATACGCATCCCGTTCTCATGCAGGTCGGCGACGAATGCCGCATCTCTCTTTCCAGGGAGGCGTCGGAATTTCTCGGCATGGACATTTTCATGTGTCCCGAATGCCGCCGCCTGCGGCACGAATACCGCCATTCGTTCTTCAAACCGGAGGGAGCGGAATGAGAGTCGTCATCAGCGCCGGTCCGACCCGCGAAGCGATTGACCCGGTCCGATTCATCACCAACCGCTCCACCGGAAAAATGGGCTATGCCCTCGCGGCGGCCGCCGTCGCGCGCGAGCTCGAAACGGTTCTCGTCTCGGGTCCCGTCGCTCTGCCCAGACCCGCCGGTCTCTTCCGTTTCGACAGTGTCGAAACCGCCGTTCAGATGTCCGAAGCCATGAAGCGCGAGGCCGCGGAAGCCGATCTGATCATCATGTGCGCCGCCGTTGCCGATTTCCGGCCGAAACGCGTTGCTCCGCTCAAAATCAAAAAGCATTCGGCGGAAATGGTTCTGGAACTTGAACCGACCGAAGATGTTCTGCTTGCGCTCGGATCCATGAAACGGCCGGAACAGACGCTCGTCGGGTTCGCGGCGGAAACAGATTCCATCGAACAGAACGCTCTCGACAAAATGCGCCGCAAGAATCTGGACTGGATTGCCGCAAACAAAGTCGGCGTTCCCGGACAGGGTTTCGAATCGGAAAACAACGCCGTTGTCCTCTATTCAAAAAACGGTGACAAACACGTTCTTCCGCTTGATTCCAAATCGCGGATCGCGGAACAGATACTGCAGATTATTTTGTGAGGTGAAGCATGAAACTGCGCAGGATTCTTCTGATCGCCGCCTCAAGCACCCTGCTCCTGCTGCTCGGCGCGTGCGCGACGAAACCCGATTACAGCACGCCCTGCCAGGCGGATTTTTCCGGCAACGCCTGGACTCTCTCCGATGCGGAGGAACAGCTCGGCGGCGACGACCCCATCGAGGGCTTCAACCGCTCAATGTTCTGCGTCAACGACGTCTTTATGCAGTACCTCGTCTGGCCAGTCTCGTGGGTCTACGGCTCCATTCTTCCAGAACAGGTGATCCGCCGCATCGACATGGCGTCCGACAACCTCGCCTTCCCCGGCCGCATGGTCAGTTGTCTCCTTCAGGCGAAATTCAAACACGGCGGAACCGAGTTCCTGCGTTTTCTGACCAACTCCACCATCGGAATCGCGGGCTTCTTCGATCCTGCCGACGCCTGGTTCGATCTCAAACGCCGCCATGAAAACATGGGACACGCCTTCGCCTCCTGGGGAATCGGCCCCGGCTGCCTCCTCGTCCTTCCCGGTTCCACGGCAACGAATCCGCGCGACCAGATCGGACTTCTCTTCGACTCCGCGCTCGACATTAAAATCATCATTCCGTACGCAGGCACCATCAGCAGCGTAAACCGCATCATCCGCAGCTACGACTCCTACAACGCGCTCACCGAAAGCAGCGCGGACGTCTACGAAACCTTCAAACTCGCCATGCTTGCCATGCGCTACGGACAGCTCCGCGATCTCGCCGACCTCACTCCTCCGGAACACAAGCCCGGTCCCTATCGCCCCTCTGTCCGCGAAAACGCCATCCGGACCGCCCGTTATTTCCATCCGGAAAACGAATACAACGACACCCTCCGCATCGCGCTTTTCACCATGCAGAACAACGACCGGAGCTGGTGGATCAAAACATCGCTTTGGAACACGGATTTCATCATGAAGGGCTCCAAACGCTCCATCCGCTTCTCCGATGATTTGCCGCGGATGCGCTACCGGCTCTGGGACAAGACGACGAACAACACGCTCGCCGTCATCATCCCCGGCGTGGGCACGCACTACACAGGCACAACCATCAGCGCGCTCGCCGAACTGCTGAACGACAACGGGTACGCCGTCGCCGCCATGAGCAACTCCATGAACTGGGCGTTTGCGGACTCCGCCGGACTCAAAGCCCCCGGCTACGCGCCGGAAGACGCCGCAAAGGTGCGCGAAGCCATTCAGAAGATGCTCGCGGACATCCGCGACAATACGGAACTGCGCGACTTCGACGTTGTGCTTGTCGGCTACTCGCTCGGAGCTCTTCACACGCTCAAAATCGCGGAGATGGAACAGAAAGCCTCCCTGCTCGGCGCAAAACGTTACCTTGCGATCAACCCGCCGGTCGATATTCTCAAATCCATGAACCGTTTCGATGCGCTCGCGAATCTCTCCAAAGACTGGAACCGCACGGAATTTTTCCGGAACACGGAAGATGTGATGATGCGTTTTCTGCCATTGGTCATGCAGCGCCGCACGTTTGCCCCCCTGCTCTCCCCCGAAGCGCTGGCAGAGGAAAACAAACGCCGCGCCGGACTTGAGAAACCGCTTCCTCCGCTTGTCCAGCCGGAGATGCGAACGGGGTTGACGAAGCTTCAGGCATCCATTCTGATCGGGCTTTCCTTCCGCATGACGATGCGCGAACTCATGATGACGCTTGTCCGCAACGGCCGGGCTCCGCGCGGTGCTGTTTATACGCCGTGGTCGTGGTTCAACCGCACGGGACTTTACAGCGAGCTTGACGACATCAGCGGCATGCAATATGTCCGCCGCTTCATACTTCCTTATCACAAAGGCAAGACGGTGGAACAGCTTCAGTATGAGTCGAGCCTTTACTCGAGCGCCCCCGCGCTCAAAAACGAACCGAAAGTCCGTGTCCTTCACAATGCCGACGATCTGATTCTGGACTCCTCCGAGCGCGATTTTCTGGATTCTCTTTTCGGTTCCCGCCTCACCTGGTTTGACTGCGGCAGTCACATGGGCAATCTCTACCTGAAAGAGTATCAGGACACCCTGCTCAAGCAGCTGGAATAATCAGAACTCCACCGGCGGGGGAACCGGGGAATCGTCCTCTTCCGGCGGCGGAGGCGGCTCGGGACCAAGCGGATTGCGGATGGAACAGGCACACGCTCGGCGGCGGCTCAGCTCAAAGAGCTCTTTCACCAGCTCGGCACGGCGAGGATCCAGCGGCGACGCCAGATGCAGGGCTTCCGTCTTCTCGCGGATCAGGACATTCAGCCGATACAGATTGATGGCCCGAAGGCAATCCTTCAAAGTCCGGTGCACGTAACGTTTCGGAAGAGGCTCGGCAAGTGGTTCGCGCATCAGCAGAGCGGAAAGATCGTTGTCAATCGGCCGTTCCGCGTACCGGGCAAGAATCCGGTTCGGGGCGTCACTCCATTCATCCAGCATCTTCGACTGAATCACATCGTCGATTGCGCGCGCATATTCGGAGGAATCCAGCAGATCCGGCTGGACTTCGCGCGAAACGATTTCCGCGGCATATTCATCCGCAAGTATACAGTCGAGCATCGCATACAACGCTTTGCGGTAACGTTCCGCGGACGGATCCTTCTTCGGCTCGGGCGGACGGATCACCTGTTCCGCCGGAGTCGGACGCGGATACATGCTTTCCCGGTTCTGTTCACGATTCCGTCTGGAAATCACGCGCGACATTTCGTGCTGAAGCGCGCCCCGATCCAGATTCATCTGACGCGACAGCCACTCAATATACGCGGCCTTCGCCGCATCGCTCTCCAAAACGGAAATAAACTGGAGCATCCGCTCCGCCGTCGCCGCCTTGCCCGCGGGAGCATCCCCGTTCTCTCCGTTCAGATGCGCAAGAGAAAAATCGAAAAAATCACGGGCGTCTTCAACCGCGCCGTCGATCGCCTCAGAACCGGAATTGCGCATCAGCTCGTCCGGATCTTTCCCGCCGGGAAAGCGGATGACTTTCAGCGAGAACCCGCGGGGAAGCGCAAGCTCCGCCGCCCGGAAGACCGCCTTTGTTCCGGCGCCGTCGGAGTCGAACGCCAGATAAAGGGTGTCCGTATAGCGTTTAAGCATCGCCGCCTGCTCCTCGGTGAAGGCGGTTCCCTGCGGGGCTACCGCGTTGGTGTGTCCGGCTCGATGCATCGCAATGACATCCAGCTGACCTTCACAAAGGATGGCGAATCCCCTTTTCCCCATCTCCTGACGCGCAAAATGGAGCGCGTAGAGAATGCGTCCTTTTTTGAAAACGGGAGTTTCAGGGCTGTTGACATATTTTGCTCCCTTGAAATCCTTTTCAATCGTGCGGGCGCTGAAACCGACAACACGCCCCTGCTCATTCCAGATCGGAAACATCAGACGGTTGCGGAAACGGTCGTAAATTTTCGGAGGTCGGTCATCGGTCCGGATCGCGATTCCGGCGGTGACAATCTCCTCTTCGGTGAAACCTTCGCGCCGGGCGAAATCCATTCCGGCGTCCCAGCTGTCCGGGGCGGCTCCGATTCCGAATTTCGCCACGATTTCCGGGGGGAGATCACGGGTCTTGAGGTATTCCGCAACCGGCGACACGGAGCTTTCGTTCAGACGCGCGGCGTACCATGCCTGCATTTTTTCGTGCAGGATGTAAAGACGCTCTTTGTAGCTTGTGCGCGGTTCGGGAGAGCGTCCATCGCGCGGACGGCTCCGCCACGCATCGTCTTCCGGAATGTAAATCTGATACTTGTTTGCAAGTATCATGACGGCGTTCGGAAAATCGACGTTCTCGCGCTCCATGATGAACGTGATCACATTCCCGTGTTTGCCGCAGCCGAAGCAGTGATACCATTGCCGCTGCGGATTGACGACGAACGACGGCGTTTTCTCGTTATGGAACGGACAGCACGCCTTGAAGTCGCGTCCCATCTTCTTGAGAGGAATATAAGAATTGATCACATCCACAATGTCGGCCTGAAGGCGGACCTGGTCAATGACCTCCTGTGGAATGTGCGGCATTTTATTTCAAGACCTTGAGTCTCTTTTCCACGGCGGCGCGGGTCTGGCTCATGGAGGAGTTCCGCTGCGTCATATTGAGAAAACGCGTGTAGAGCCTGCGCGCTTCCGCCTTGTTGTTCATGTGGACATCAAAATAGATCGCAAGATTCAGGAGCAGAGTCGGATTGTCGCGGCGCAGCGTGTAGGCATAATTGAGGTAATCTTTCGCTTTCGGGGCATTGCGTTCCGAAAAAAGATAATACATTCCGAGCTCGCTCCACGGAACCGGGTTCCTGGCGAACTGCGGTATACGGGCAAGACGCGAATAGTAAATGCGGACATCCTGTCCATTCTGCAGCATAACGGCCGCCTGCGCAAGGAGAATCAGCGGATCGGGGGCATTCGGACGCAATGTCAAGGCCGCACGGAGCGGAGCCACACAGGAGTCGTACTTTTTCTTTTCATAAAGCAGACGTCCTTTGGTGTACTGCGCAAAATAGTTTGCTTCATCAATGCTGACCGCTTTTGAAACTTCATCGAGTGCGCCATCCGGATCCCCTGTGTTTTCGAGCGCAAGCGCATTGAGAACCAGAGCATTGACATTGGAGGGAACAAGTTTGACCGCGCGTTTTGCATATTCCCGAGCTTTTTCCCAGTCGCCGTTCTGAGCGGCGGCGGTTCCGCGGTCGAGCAAGTCATCGATTGAAAGTTTTTCTCCGCGACAGGCGGAGAGGATCAACAAGGCGGAAAACGCCAGCATCAGACAAAATCTTTTTTTCATAACCTGTTCTCCCGGTAAGAGTTTTTCTGGACAAAGCAGAATTCCGCGCGGTCCGTCCATAGATTTAAGTAAATTACCACGTTTCCGGCAAAATTCAACTCTTGGGACGATTTTTTGTCATAAAAATCATTGAGGAACAACGGAAAGAAAAAATGGATTGTCATTAGTTATGCTTCAACTAATGATGAGGAGGGAACTGTAAATATATCTAATCAAGGCGTATTAAGTGGTAATGGAACTAAATTTACAGAAGTTCTTAGAGGACAACCAAATTTCCCAACGAAGATAAAATTTACTTCAACAAAGAATACAATTGAGTATGAAGTTGTTGAAGTAAATTCCGACACGGAGGCAATACTTTCGGGAAGTTTTGTGGCTGAGAATGGGATAAAATATCAAGTGATAGGAACTTTCACACCAGGATTTCAGCCAGATGACGATGCTAAGGAGATATACGAATATGACTCTTGTAATATAGAGGTAATTGAATCAAAAGATAAACCTTCGCTCACATATGGTCAATTTATTTTAGCTTCAATCAGTTTTGATTCAAACATCATTACGGTTACAGATGAGCGTTCAGCTTATATGTTTAATCAAGAAGTCATTACTTACGATAATGCAGCAGACGTTTCAGAAAATCCGTTCGTTGCGTTAAGAAAAACGAGTATAAAATCAGACCGAATGATTGATATACAGTTTGAGTGGGGTTATAAAGTTCAACGCTATGAAATGTTAAATACTTCATTAAATAATATATTCAATATTGTATCGGGTGAAAGTAAGTATATACCATTAAATTCCACTATTCCTGACA
>URNE01000065.1 GCA_900549045.1 uncultured bacterium
CTTCACCAAGCAGAAGGAAAGCAATCTCTATATCTGCCCGCACTGCGGTTATCACAACCCGATGCCAGCTCCCGCCCGCATCGAATTCCTCTCCGATCCCGGCTCCTTCCGGGAAATCGACGCGAATGTGGAATCGGTCGACACGCTGAAATTCGAAGGCGTCTCCTCCTACACTTCCAAGCTCGAATCCAACAAGAAGAAAACCGGACTCACCGACGCCGTCGTCTGCGGACGCGCCAAGCTTGACGGACGCGACTATGCGCTCGGAGTCATGGACTTCCGCTTCCTCGGAGCCAGCATGGGCGCCGTCGTCGGAGAAAAAATCACCCGCCTGATCGAATTCGCAACCGCACAGCATCTCCCTCTCGTCATCGTCACCGCTTCCGGCGGTGCCCGCATGTACGAAGGCATGATCAGCCTCATGCAGATGGCGAAGACCAGCGGAGCGCTTGAACGCCACGCGGAAGCGCATCTCCCCTACATCGTCGTCATGACACACCCGACAACCGCCGGAGTCACCGCAAGTTTCGCCTCGCTCGGCGACCTCATTCTCGCCGAACCGGAAGCGCTCATCGGCTTTGCCGGACCGCGCGTCATCAAGGACACCACACAGGCTCAGCTGCCCGAAGGCTTCCAGACTTCCGAGTTCCTTCTCAAAAAAGGCCTCATCGACAAAATCATCGAAAGAAAAAATTTACGAACAGAATTGTCTTTGTGCCTTGAATATTTCGAAAAAGCGAGTATAGTAGAGGACAAGAAACACAAGGCCTGACGAAAAGGACTTGTTTGACGAATTTTTGTCGCCGCATTGGACCCCGTGCGCTGAAATCCCGTGAACGGGTCAGACGGGGAACCGAGCAGCCATAAACGAAGGTTTCAGGTGCTGCGGGGGATCTGATGCGGCGGCTTTTTTTTGAGAGAGAGAGGGAGCAGCGCATCATGGAACGCATCGACGGTCGGCCGTACAATTATCTCCGCAAAGTCAAAATCACACCCAACTATCTCGCACACCCGGCGGGCTCCGTGCTCATCGAAATGGGCGGAACCAAAGTCGTATGTTCCGTCACCTTTGAACAGGGCGTTCCCGGATGGATGCGCGCCCAGGGAGTCACCGGCGGATGGGTCACTTCCGAATACGGCATGCTCCCCGCTTCCACTCACGCACGCAACCAGCGCGAAGCCACCCGCGGAAAACAGAGCGGCAGAACCATGGAGATTCAGCGTCTCATCGGACGCAGCTTCCGCTCCGTCATCGACCTCAAAGCCCTCGGAACAAACACCGTTTACATCGACTGCGACGTCATTGACGCCGACGGCGGCACCCGCTGCGCAAGCATCACGGGCGCCTCGGTTGCCCTCCAGCTGGCCTTCCGCAAACTCGTCGCCCAGAAAGTTCTCCATCACTTCCCAATGCGCGAAAACGTCGCGGCGGTCAGCGTCGGCATGAAAAACGGCGAAGTTCTCCTCGACCTCTGCTATGAGGAAGATTCAAACGCCGACGTCGACATGAACGTCATCATGACCGAATCCGGCAAAATCATCGAAGTTCAGGGAACCGCCGAAGAGGTTCCGTTCTCCCGCGGCGAACTCGACAACCTGCTCGACGCCGCGCAGTCCGGGCTCCAGCGTCTGTTCGGCTTCCAGCGCGCCGCGCTCGGCGGCGGGGAACCCCGCAAGCCGCGCGAACCGCAGGTTCCCCTCGGCAATATCGGCGCAGCTCTTGAAAGCCTGAACCTCTGACAGCCGTCCTCCGATGGATCTGCGCAGGGAACTGACCGTCAACGGCTGGGGCTGGGTCCCCGGAGTCTACTTCGCCGAAGGGCTCCCCTTCGCCGTCGCCACATGCGTCTCCATGGTGATCTTCTCCAGCCTCGGAATGTCCAACAGCGCAATGGCGTTCTGGACCGGTGTCATCGGGCTCCCCTGGAGCCTCAAATTCCTCTGGGCTCCCCTTCTTGATTCCCGCGGAACCAAACGCGCCTGGATGCTGACCGCGCAGCTCGCCGTCGCCCTCTGCTTCGCCGCTCTCGCCCTCTCCTTCCGCGCGGGGGCGGGCGACGGATGGCTCATCGCCTGTTTCATTCTCACGGCTTTCTGCTCCGCGACCCACGACATCGCCGCCGACGGCTACTACATGATCGCCCTCGATTCCCATGCGCAGGCGCTCTGCTCCGGTCTCCGCAACATCTTCTACAAATGCGCCATGCTCGCCGGACAGGGCGGACTCGTCATGCTGGCCGGCGCCCTGATCCGCTCCGGCGTTCCCGAACGCTCCGCGTGGATGTGGACCATCTCCGCCGCTTCCGCCGCAATGCTGATTCTCTTCCTCTGGCATTGCGTCACAACCCCCGCAGCGGAAACACTCTCCCCGGCCGCCGCGCAGGAGACGAAACGGAGTTTCACGGACTCGTTCCGCACTTTCTTCCGGCGCGAAGGCGCGCTCCCGGCGATTCTCTTCCTCTTTTTCTACCGTTTTGCCGAAGCGCAGCTCGGAAAAATGTCGGTTCCGTTCATGCTCGCCGGACGCGACGCGGGCGGACTCGGGCTGACACTCGGCGAACAGGGAACCATTTACGGAGTCGCGGGAACATGCTGTTTTCTGTTCGGGGGTTTTCTCGCCGGACTTGCCGTTTCGCGCTTCGGATTCGGACGAACGCTCTGGATGATGGCGATTGCGCTCAATGCTCCGGATGCGCTCTATCTCTGGCTCTCGTGGGCTCATCCGGGCGTATGGGTTTCCGGCGCATGCATCGCTCTCGAACAGTTCGGCTACGGGCTCGGCTACATGGCGCACGTGCTCTTCATGGTGCAGTTCGCAAACAGGAGCGGAGAATACAAAACCAGTCATTTCGCATTCATGACCGGCATCACAATTCTCGGAATGACTCTCGTCGGCATGTTCTCCGGTCTGATTCAGGAATTCTTCACCCGCCTCGGCGCGTCGTTCGGCGCGGAGACCGGATACCGGCTCTTCTTCCTCTGGATCTGCCTCTGCACGCTCCCGAGCTTCCTCGCCGTCCGCTTCGTGCGTCCGCACATCGACGCCGCGTTCGGGAAAAAACGTTAAAGTTCCAGCGGCATTCTGCCGGGTCCGTGCGCATCCAGCCGACCGGACCGCAGCTCGGCGTCCAGTTCCGCGAGCAGGCGGCTCCTGTCGTGCGGAAAACGTCCGGCAAGAGGGAACGGATTCGATGCATGGTTCGCCCGGAAGACCGTCCGTTCGAGGTTGAGCCCGGCGATGATTCCGCGCAGCTCCTCCGCCGCCTCGAATTCCGTCACAGGCACGTAACCTTCCGGCAGGGGGAGCCCCGGAACCGCGATGAAACGCAACGCCGAAAGCTGATTCGGATTCATCAGATTCAGCGCGGCGGCGGTGCATATCACATGCTCTTCCCGCAACGCGCGTCCGCCAAGCCCGATCAGGATCATGACGGAACATTTCAGTCCGCAGCTCTGCGCAAGACGCACGGCACGGACCATATCATCCGCGCGTTCGCCTTTGCGGAACCGGTCGAGAACGCGCTGGCTCCCGCTCTCAAATCCGACATAGAGCAGGTGCAGTTTGAGCCGTTTCAGCTCCGCCAGCTCCTCCGGGGTTTTCGACAGAATCGAAGAGCCGTTCGCATAGGTTCCGACGCGCGCCAGATGCGGAAACACCGCGTTCAGCTCCGCCAGAACCGTCCGCAAACGCTCCATCGGCAGATGCATGACGTCTCCGTCCGCAAGAAACACGCGGTTCGTTTCCGGAAACCTGAGTCCGGCCTCACGGATTTCTGCGGAGAGCTCCGCCGGATCGCGCTGTCCGTACCGCACGCCCTTGTACATTCCGCAGAAGCGGCACGTGTTGTGCGGACAGCCGTACGCCACCTGGAAAATCAGACTTTCCGCTTCCGCAGGCGGACGGAACAGCGGTTCGCGCCACTTCATTTTCCGTGCTCCATGATTTTCCCGAAACTGCCCGCGAAACGGCGCATCAGCTCCAGACCGGCACTCCGGATTTCAACCGACGCCTTACAAATCATTCCGGATGATCTCCCGGAGATAACGTCCGGTGTACGAATTCTTCACCTTGACAATCTCCTCCGGCGTTCCGGCCGCGACAATCTCTCCGCCGGCGTCGCCGCCTTCGGGACCGATGTCGATGATCCAGTCCGCCATCTTGATGACGTCCAGATTGTGCTCGATCACAATCACCGTATTGCCTTTGTCGCGCAGACGGATCAGCACATCGAGAAGCTGGCGGATGTCTTCCAGATGAAGGCCCGTCGTCGGCTCGTCAAGGATGTAGACAGTATGCCCGCGCGACTGCTTCGCAAGCTCCGTCGCGAGTTTGACGCGCTGCGCTTCGCCGCCGGAAAGAGTGGTAGCCGGCTGACCGAGCGTAATGTAGCCGAGCCCGACCTCCTGCAGAGTCTTGAAGCGGCGGTGGAGCTGTGGAATCGCGGAAAAGAAATCAACCGCTTCGTCGACGGTCATTTCCAGAACTTCCGCAATGTTGCGCTGCTTGTAGCGCACGGTAAGGGTCTCTTTGTTGAACCGCTGTCCGTGACATGTCGAACAGGTGACGTAGATATCCGGCAGAAACTGCATTTCAATCTTCCTGATGCCGTCGCCCTGACACTCCTCGCAGCGTCCGCCCTTGACGTTGAAGCTGAAACGTCCGGGACCGAATCCGCGCATTTTCGAATCGGGAAGTGTTGCGAAAAGATTGCGGATCGTGCCGAACGCCTCCGTGTAAGTCACTGGATTGGAACGCGGCGTCCGCCCGATCGGACTCTGGTCGATCACAATCGCCTTGTCGACATTGTCGAGTCCGAGAATGCGTTTGTGCGCTCCGGGAACCGCGGCGTCCGCCATTTTGAATTTCTGTTCAAGAGCGGCGCGCAGAACGCCGTTCACCAGCGAGCTTTTGCCGGAGCCGGAGACGCCCGTCACGCAGCAGAACGTGCCGAGCGGGAAATCGACGCTCACGTTCTTGAGGTTGTGATGCGTCACGCCTTCCAGGCGGATTTTCTTTCCGTTGCCTTTTTCGCGGCGCGGCGGAATCTGAATTTTGCGTTCCCCGCAGAGATAGAGCCCGGTAAGCGAACCTTTGGCCTTCGCAACCTCGTCCGGCGGTCCCGCGGCGACGATTTCCCCGCCGTGAACGCCCGCGCGCGGTCCCAGATCAAGAACATAATCCGCCGCGCGGATCGTATCCATATCGTGCTCCACCACAATGACCGTGTTGCCGATGTTGCGCAGACGCTTCAGCGTCGCAAGCAGCTTGTCGTTGTCCCGCTGATGCAGACCGATGCTCGGTTCGTCCAGGATGTACAGCACGCCGACGAGTCCGCAGCCCAGCTGGGTTGCCAGACGGATCCGCTGCGCCTCGCCGCCGGAGAGCGTGCCGCTTTCGCGGTTCAAAGTCAGATACGGCAGCCCGACGTCGACCAGGAACGAGAGGCGCGACTGAATCTCCTTGACGATGTCGTGCGCAATCGCCTTCCGCTCTTCGTCGAGCTTGAGACCGCGGATGAATTCCAGCGCTTTTTCGACGGAAAGAGCATTGAATTTGTCGATGGAAAGCCCGCCGACCGTCACCGCCAGACTTTCGGGTTTGAGACGCGCTCCGTGGCAGACGGGACATTCGCAGCGGGTCATGTATTCCGCCAGACGGTCCCGCACCGAATCGCTTTCCGACTCCGCCTGCCGTTTCTGCATGTTCGCGAGAATGCCTTCAAACGGCTTGACCATATTGTACTTCTTGCGCCGCAGATAATAGCTGAAATCAATCGGCTCCTCGCCGCTTCCGTAAAGCAGAAGATGCTGAACGCTGTCCGGAAGTTTGCCGAACGGAGTCGTCATCATGTCGGGCATGTGAACATGTTCCGCAATGGAGCGGAGCAGATGATTGTAATACATAATCAGGTGACGCGGTCCGCGCCGCCAGCCCGGAATTGCGCCGTTGCGCAAGGATTTCGTGTAATCGACCGCAAGTTTCGGATCCATCACAAGCATGGAGCCGAGACCGTTGCAGTGCGGACATGCGCCGAAAGGACTGTTGAACGAGAAGTTGCGCGGCTCCATCCGCCCGAAACTGACGCCGCAGTCAACGCACGCCAGACGCTCGCTGATGCGCTCGTCCTTCCAGACGCGGGAGCCGTCGTGCGCTGTCTCTTCAAGCATGACAATGAGCTCGCCGTCGCCGCACTTGAGCGCGGTTTCGACGGAATCGTTCAGACGGGAGCGTTCCAGAGATCCGGTGACCAGACGGTCGACAACCGCCTCGATATCATGCCGCAGAGTCTTTCCGAGCGGCTTCATATCGTCGGAAAGCTCCACCAGATGCCCGTCGATGCGGGCACGGACAAAACCGTCGCGGCGGATTTTTTCGATGACGTCGCGCAGCTCGCCTTTTTTCCCGGTGATGTAAGGAGCCAGAATCATCATTTTCTTCCCGGCGGGAATGGCGAGGAGTTTTTCGCAGATTGCCTCCGCCGACTGCGCCGCGAGCTCTTTTCCGCACTTCGGGCAGTGGGGGATGCCGGTGTGCGCGTAAAGCAGACGCAGATAGTCGTAAATTTCCGTTACGGTTGCAACGGTTGAGCGCGGATTGGAACCGGCGGAACGCTGTTCGATCGCGATTGCGGGCGAGAGACCTTCGATGTGTTCGACTTTCGGTTTCTGCATCCGGTCGAGAAATTGCCGCGCGTATGCGGAGAGGCTTTCGACATAGCGCCGCTGTCCTTCCGCATACAGTGTATCGAATGCGAGCGACGATTTCCCCGATCCGCTGAGTCCGGTAACGACGGCCAGACTGTTTCTTGGAATTTTGACGTTGATGTTTTTCAGATTGTGTTCCGCTGCTCCGCGTATAATGATGTCGCCGTTCATGATAGTCTCCTGTGATTCCGTAATTTACACCGCGTTCGACAAAAAGACAAGCGGAAATGTTTGATCCGTACGAGAATCGCCGGCTGGCTGTAAACCGGAATCCAACAACAAAATCTGTGTCTTGTTCACAACTTTTCTTCTATCATTTCTCCGGCTTTTTTATCTGTCGGCTGCAGTTCGTTCCATCGGAAAGCATCATATTCCGGTAGAGGAACGGATGATTGCCGTCGCGGTCGGCCAGCAGCAGGAACGGCGGATAGGTGATCTTGTGTCCGCGTCCATAATATTCATAATCAATGCGGCCGGTTTTCTCATTTTTCAACTGCGTCGGACAATAATAAGTCCGGTCGTCTGTCAGATAACCGTTTTTCAGAGTCTCTAAGTCAGGCGGAAGGAAGCCGGAATAATCATCTGCATACATCCTCAACGCAATATAGATCTGTTTGAGATTGGTGTAACAGGGGGTTCGGCAGGATGTTTCTCTGACTCGGCCGAGTTGCGGCAATACGAATCCAAGCATCAGCACGGAAAAAAGCAGATACCCGGCACACCAGGCAAGACGTTGTTTCCGCGAAAGATGTTTTTTCCATGGAATAATAACGATCCAGAGCAGGGCAATGAACAGGATAAAAGCGCAAAAACCGCCGAAGTAACGCCCCCGGTCCAGGAAAAAAGATTCCCATCGGATCTGCTGCATTTCATTTCCGAACGTTTCCAGCAATATCTGCAGCAGAAATACGATCCCTTCATACACGGTCAGACCCAGAAACATCAAAACCGGGACCAGCAGCAGCCCTTTGTTCATGCGGTCGGACAGTTTCATTTCCATCCCCTGTTGTTTTGGTTATTTTGACATGTTTGTAACATATCTCTTTACATCGTCATTTTCAAAGCACACAAAAAATTTTCCAGTAAAACTTCAATCGGCCATGCAATCAAAAGTTGCAATGAACAACGGGACAGCGTATAGTACCCCGTCAAAACCATAGGAAGAGAGCTATGTCTGTTGACTGGAACAAATATCCGCCGCTGCCGCCCCCTCCGGCATTTCCGGAATGGCGCGACACGCCGGAACGCGAGGCGTATTTCGAGGAACTGCAGAATTTTGACTATAGATATACCACCAGATATTTTTATTTGGCGGGATTGTTTGCCGTAATTATCGGGGCAGTCATCCTTGATAAAAAATCCTCATATTCCCACTGGGGATCGTGGCTTTGCATGATCGGCATCACAGTTCTGATCCTCTGGCTGATTTGTCTCATCGTAATGTGGGCCCGGATGCGGATCCGGCTCTGGGAAAAATACGGTTATATCCTGTGGAAACTCAGAAGACCGAACATCTCCAGAAAAGTCGCCACGATCATGGCGAACCGTCCGGATTTCGACGAAGCGGAATTCCGCAAATACTGGCCGACAACGGGACTGGCAGACATGGCGCTGGAGATCCGTTCCCAGGTCCGGAAAAACTGGGCCCTCCCGGACAAGATGCTGTATCCGAACGATTCCCTGATGCTCTTTTATGAGTATAAACTGACTGGCGACGATGAAGATTACGAGGATTTTTATATAGATATCGGTCTCATCCCGCTTTATGCAATTTATGACTATGACAAAACCTTTGCCGAGCTGACAGAAAAAGCGCTGATATTCCGGAATGAATCGGAAGAGGAAGAGAAGAGGGAAAAGCAGATACCCTGAGACCAGCTTTCAAGATGTTATCTGAACAGATTGAAGACCCGGATCATGTCGTCAGTCGGACTTGACGGACATTACAGACGCGGCGGGAGACAGGCTTTGCCTCAAAATCTCCAGTTTCAAAAGACTGCCTCCGCAGATGTTACCATACTCGATTATGCAAAAGCCTGATGCGAGAAGAAAAAACCTTTGTCTGTGTAACGAATTTTCTGTAAAATCGCAAAGGGTTCCGGAGCGAGGAGGCTCTTGAATTGGCAAAAATGTGATAAGTTCTCCGAACTGCTTTATTAACCTTCCCTGAAAACAAAACGAGACGACTTATCACAATGGAAGAACTTAGCATGCCTCAG
>URNE01000066.1 GCA_900549045.1 uncultured bacterium
CAACCTGTTTCTTTTCTCCATTGCCAAACGTGTTTCGCCGTGATATGTTACACGGCAGGCAAAGAAAGGATTGCATTATGAGCATTAAAATTTATTCGACCGTGCGCGACCGGAATGACCGGCTGACGCGTCAGAAAGACCGTGAATTCGTGCCGCGTCCCGAGTGTATGGAAGATCGGGATCGCGGCGTCGTGGTGGATGATGCCGTTCATTTTCAGGAGATTGAAGGCTTCGGCGGGGCGTTGACGGAGTCCGCCGCGTGGGTAATCGCTCAGATGCCCCCGATGCGTCGGAAAGAGATTCTCGACGCGTATTTTTCCGAACTCGGCTACAACTATGTCCGCATTCACATGAACAGCTGCGATTTTTCGCTCGAAAACTACAGCTATGTCGCGGACAACGATGCCGAATTGAAAACATTTTCCATAGCGCGTGAAGAACGTTACGTGATTCCCGCGCTCCGCGAAGCGTGGAAGCGTTCACCTGACATGCGTCTCTACTTCTCTCCATGGAGCCCGCCGGCATGGATGAAAACGAACGGCGAAATGAACCACGGCGGTCGTCTCAAGCCTGAATGCCGCGCACTCTGGGCGGAGTACTACTGCCGTTTCATCGAAGAGCTCGAAAAACGGAATTGTCCGGTTTGGGGACTCTCCGTGCAGAACGAACCGATGGCGAATCAATGCTTTGACAGTTGCGTGTGGACGGGACGCGAGGAGATGGAGTTCGTGCGCGATTACCTCGGTCCCGCTCTGGCGCGGCATGGATTCGGCGACCGCAAGCTCATGGTGTTTGACCACAACCGCGATCAGGTGTACCGCCGCGCGACGACCGTTTACAATGATCCGGAAGCGTCGAAATATGTCTGGGGCGCCGCGATTCACTGGTACGAAGGATATTGCGGAAGCGAAATGTCCTATGTTCTCTCCGATCTTCACTTCCGCTGTCCGGAAAAAAAGATCTTTTTCTCCGAGGGCTGCAACGGCGGCAACAACCGGCATCTCGGTTCGTGGGAGGCGGGCGAACGCTATTCATCCGCGATCATCAACGACATGAATCACTTCTGCTGCGGCTGGACAGACTGGAACCTTGTCCTCGACATTGCCACCGGCGGTCCCCGCCACGTCCCGAACGCATGCGGAGCTCCGATTCTCTGCGACATTGAGAACGGCACGGTCCATTACCAGCCGGGCTTCTGGCACATCGGACACATTTCCCGCTTTGTGAAACGCGGCGCGCGGCGGATCATCGCTTCTCCCGAAATCGCCGCGTTGAAGACGGTCGCGTTCGAGAATCCGGACGGTGAAATCGTCGCGGTGGTTCAGAACGCGACGGATTCGGAATTCAAGTGGCACTTGCACTTCCGCGGACAGACCCTTGAGCGAAAGGCGTTTGCGCACTCCATCGAGACCTTCTGTTTCCCGAAGTGAGCGAGAGCTTTTATCCGGATGACAATCCGTGCCGGCCGCCTCTTTGCGCACCGGCGCGGATTGCTGCTGTCAGTCGGCTTCTTCCGTCAGTTTCCGCATGTCCGCGGGGAGGGGGGCGGTGACGCGGAGCTCGGCGCCGCGGCAAGGCATCCGCAATTCCGAGGCGTGGAGCGCCTGGCGCGGAAGAAGCAGACGCGCACGGTCGGCGTCGGTCAGCTTGTCTTCGATGAATTTCGTGAAAAAGGTGTCATCCAGCCCGTAAAGCTTGTCGCCGGCCATCGGATAGCCGAGCGAACAGAGTGTGGCGCGGATCTGGTGCAGCCGTCCCGTGCGCGGAAAAACTTCCACTTCGCTGAGTCCGTTCCGGCGACGGAGAAGACGGAAGGAGGTCTCCGAGCGTTCTCCGCCGGGAACCTGTTCAAAGGTGAAACGGCGTTTCTTGCGGATCGCCGCGGCGGGGTCATAGGAAAGCCAGCCGTCGGCCGTCAGTTCGTCGGGAAAATCGCCGTGGACGAACGCAATGTAACGTTTGTGTACGCCGGTTCCGGTCAGCGCGCGGGTGAATGCGGCGGCGGTCTCGGGATTCCGGGCGACAAGAACCACCCCTGAAGTTTCGCGGTCGAGACGCGTTGCGATATGGATGTTTTCGCCGTACTGCTCGCGCAGGACGCTCCAGAGGGTGTTGCGGAAAAATGCGCCCGCGGGGTGGCACGGCAGATTTCCGGGCTTTGCGACCGCCAGCCAGTCCGGAGTTTCCTCCAGAAGTTCAAACGAGCGGTCGACGGGCGGCTCTTCGGCGGGCTTCGGAACGAATGCGATTTTTTCGCCCGTCTGAAGAATGCGCGAGGGGCGTGTGCGACGCCCGTCGAGCAGAATTTCTCCTTCTTCGATGCTGCGCTGCCATTCGGTTCGGGAACGGTAGGTGAAGCGTTTCCGCAGATACAAGTCGAGCCGGAGACCATTGGCTTCCGGCTCGACGAGCGTTTCCGCGATTCTTGATTCGGAATTGCGGTCCATTATTTTCCGACGCGGAGGACTCCGCCGGTATCGGCGCTGGTTGCGAGGCTTGCATACTTCGCAAGGTAGCCGGTTTTGATTTTCGGTTCGCGCGGCTTCCAGGTTTTGCGGCGTTCCGCGAGAACGTCGTCGGAAACCTCAAGCGTGACGGAGCGGTTCGGGATGTCGATGGAGATGATGTCTCCCGGTTCCACGAGTCCGATGAGCCCGCCGGCGGCGGCTTCCGGGCTGACATGTCCGATGCAGGCTCCGTGCGTCGCGCCGGAGAAACGTCCGTCGGTGATCAGTGCCACGGAGGAGCCGAGACCGCGTCCCATGATGTACGAGGTCGGGGCTAACATTTCCTGCATGCCGGGGCCGCCCTTCGGACCTTCATAACGGATGACGACCACGTCGCCCTCTTTGACTTTTCCGCCGAGGATGCCTTCGCATGCCTCTTCCTGGCTTTCAAAGATGACGGCCGGACCCTTGTGAACGAGCATTTTCGGGTCGACGCCCGCGGCCTTGACGACGCATCCGTCGGCGGCGAGGTTGCCGAAGAGAATAGCGAGTCCGCCGACCTTGCTGTAGGCGTTTTCAAGCGGGCGGATGACCGTGCCGTCCGGATCCGGCGCAACGGAATACTCTTCCGCAAGCGTTTTTCCGGAAATTGTGGGAGCGGAACCGTCGATGAGCCCCGGAACCTTTGCGATTTCCTTGAGGATCGCCATGATTCCGCCGACTCTACGGCAGTCTTCCGCAATGTGGAATTCTCCTTTGGAGGGCGCGAGTTTGCAGATGTTCGGGGTCATCCTGGAGATGCGGTCGAGTTCCTTCAGGTCAACCTTGAGACCGGCTTCGTTCGCGATGGCGAGTGTGTGGAGAACGGTGTTGGAGGAGCCGCCCATTGCCATGTCGAGCACAAGCGCGTTCTGGAAGGATTCCGGCGTGACGAAATCTTTGGCGCGCGGCGGGTTGTCCATTTTTGCGAGTTCGACGATGCGGAACGCCGCTTTGCGCCAGAGGTCGACGCGGGCGGGATCGTCGGCGGCGATGGTTCCGTTGCCGGGAAGCGCGATTCCGAGCGCTTCGCAGAGACAGTTCATGCTGTTTGCCGTGAACATGCCGGAGCAGGAGCCGGGACCGGGGCAGGCGGTGCATTCGAGAGCTTCGAGCTGAGCATCGTCAATTTTGTCGATGACGCGTGCGGCGACGCCTTCAAAGATGGAGTTGAGGTCGGTGTCGTGGGGTGCGCCCGGGGTTTTGCCGGCGCGCATCGGGCCGCCGGAAGCGAAGATGGTTGGAATGTTCAGACGCATGGCGCCCATGAGCATTCCGGGAACGATTTTGTCGCAGTTCGGAATGCAGATCATGGCGTCGAAGGGATGTGCGGAACCCATGGTTTCCACGCTGTCCGCGATGATTTCACGGCTGGCGAGGGAGTATTTCATTCCGGTGTGTCCCATGGCGATGCCGTCGCAGACTGCGATGGTGTTGAATTCGTAGGGAACGCCCCCGGCTTCGCGGATGGCGTCGCAGACGATTTCACCGACCTTTTTGAGGTGGCAGTGTCCGGGAACGATGTTGGTGTAGGAGTTGCAGACTCCGATAAAGGGTTTTGAGATATCGGAGCGTTTGATGCCGGTGGCCATCATCAGCCCGCGGTGGGGCGCGCGCTCCAATCCTTTCTTCATAATGTCGCTTCTCATGGTGTTCCTCCCATCTTTTTTTAGAAAATTATTGAAACCATGGTTGAAATTTCGCGGTTCCCTGCCATAATATAGGGGTAGCAAAACTGCGATTATCCGGTAATATAACACTGGAATTGCATTTACTCAAGCAGGAGAAGAATAAATATGTTCAATAATCTGACCGACAAGCTCCAGGAGGCGCTGCGGAAGCTGCGCGGCGTCGCGTCCCTTTCGGAGTCGAATATCGCGGAACCGATGAAGGAAGTCCTGAACGCGCTGCTCGAAGCGGACGTCAACCGGGAGGTCGCAGAGGAGTTCGTCGCAAACGTTTCAAAGGAATGTCTCGGCGAAAACGTGCTCAAGAGCGTTACGCCCGGACAGATGGCGATCAAGATCGTCAACGACAAGCTTGCCGAATTCATGGGGGAAGCCGAAGCTCCGCTCGCGTGGAACTCTTCAATCCGTCCGAATGTCATTATGATGGTCGGTCTGCACGGCGGCGGCAAAACCACTTCCAGCGCAAAACTCGCCGCCAATATCCGGAAACGCGGAAAACGCGTCCTTCTCGCCGCATGCGACGTCTACCGTCCCGCCGCAATCGACCAGCTCGAAATCCTCGGCAAAGAAGTCGGCGTTGAAGTCTATTCCGAACGCGGAAACATGGACGTGTGTGAAATCTCGCGCAATGCCGCGAAACGCGCGGTCGCGGACAACTGCGATTACCTCATTATCGACACGGCGGGCCGTCTCCAGATCGACACTTCGATGGTGCAGGAGCTTGTCCGCCTGAAAGAAGCCGTCTCCCCCGCTGAAATTCTGCTCGTCGCGGATGCCGCGCTCGGTCAGCAGGCGGTTTCGGTCGCGAAACATTTCCACGATGCGCTCGGAATCACCGGCGTCGTCCTGACGAAACTCGACGGCGATGCGCGCGGCGGTGCGGCTCTTTCGATCCGCAAAGTCACGGGATGTCCGATCAAATTCGTCGGCGTCGGCGAAAAAGTGGAAGATCTGCAAGTGTTCCACCCCGACCGCATGGCGTCGCGCATCCTCGGCATGGGCGATATCGTCTCCCTCGTCGAAAAGGCCGCGGAGGAGATCGACAAGGAAGAGGCGGAAAAGCTTCAGTAAAAACTCAAAAAGAACAAATTCGACTTCAACGACTTTCTCAGTCAGCTCCGTCAGATGACCAAGATGGGCGGCGTGGAGGCGATTCTGAAAATGCTCCCGGGCGGCGGCAAGCTCGCCGAAATCCCCGGTTTCGACGCCAGCCAGTTCCGGCGCATGGAGGCGATTATCTGCTCCATGAACACGAAGGAGCGCGAGAATCCGGATATCATCGACATGTCCCGCCGCCGCCGTATCGCGAAGGGCAGCGGAACAACCGTGGAGCAGGTCAGCCAGCTGATCAAGCAGTTCGGCAACATGCGCAAAATGATGAAGAACGTCGGTCTGTTCGGACACGCTTTCCGCGGCGGCAAGCTTGGTTCGATGGATATGGGAGCGCTTTCCGCCGGGGCCCGGATGCCGAGCTTCGGACGCGGTTCCAACTACACTCCGCCGAAAAAGAAACGCAAGAAACGGTGACCGCTCATGAATCGCGGCAGAAAAGAGATCTGGATCATTGCGGGTGAGGCGTCCGGCGACCTTTACGGTGCGCGGATCGCCTCGGAAATCCGCCGCCGCCGTCCGGATGTCGTCGTCTGCGGAATGGGCGGCGTGGAGATGCGCAAGGCCGGAGTCGAGCTCCTGGTGGATTCCTGCGAGCTGGGCGTGATCGGCCTGATCGAAGTCCTGGAGAACATCTTCAAATTCATCCGGATTTTTCTGTATCTCATCCGCGAGGCGAAAAAGCGGCGTCCGCTGGAAGTGATTCTGATTGATTACCCCGGCTTCAACATCCGCTTTGCGAAAGCGATGTGGAAAGCCGGAATCCCGGTTGTCTGGTACATCAGCCCGCAGGTGTGGGCATGGCGGCGCGGAAACATCAGGAAGCTTGCGAGATACTGTCGCAAACTCATGGTGATCTTCCCGTTTGAGCCTGAGGTTTACGAAGGCTCCGGGCTCGACGTGGAATTCGTCGGGCATCCTCTCGTGGATATCGTGAAGGGACGCGCCGATGCGACGATTGAGCGTGATCCGAACACGATTCTTCTGCTTCCGGGCAGCCGCAAAAAAGAGATCGAGTATCTGCTGGAGCCGTTTCTGAAAACGGCGGCGATTCTGAAATCGCGCAATCCGAAACTCCAGTTCGTCGTGGCGTCTCCGCGCGAACGGATTCTTCAGATGGTGCGCGACGGCATTCAGACTTTCATGACGAAGCATCCCGATTATCCGCTTCCGAAGATTGAGCTGACTCGCGGTAAAACCGCATTCTGGATGCAGCGCTGCACCGCCGGACTCGCCGCCTCGGGAACGGTTACGGTGGAGTGTGCGATCGCGGGAATTCCCCTGGTCGTCGCGTACCGGTTGAATCAGATCACCTTCCTGCTGGCGCGTCTGATTATCGGCAGGCTCTTCCGCGGATTTTTCACCATGCCGAACATCATCCTGAACCGCTGTGCGTTTGAGGAATTCCTTCAGTTCCAGGTCGTTCCGGAAGATCTCGCTGACGCGATGGAGCGGATTCTGCCCGGCGGCTCGCGCCGTGCGCAGGCGGAACAGGATATGAACGACGTCGTTGTGCAGCTCAGCGGCGGCGCTTCCGGCGCGATTGCCAAAGCCGCCGCCTGTGCGCTCTCCGCGATTCCTGCGGAAAAATAATTTTACCGTCCGGCGTTGAAACTCGTTCATCCGCCGGACGTTGCATTAAACAAAAACGCCCTCCGCCGTTTTGCGATGGCGGAAGGCGTTTCTGTTTCAGCAAAAATCCGATTCGGAATCAGTAGTTTTCCGCTTCGATCTGGAAGTAGGCTTTCGGATGCTTGCAGGTCGGGCACATTTCCGGAGCTTTTTCGCCGATGTAGACGTGGCCGCAGTTCAGGCAGATCCATTTCTGCGGGGCGACCCGGGCGAAAACCTCACCTTTCCTGATGTTTTCGACGAGCTTGCGGTAGCGTTCTTCATGATGCTTTTCGATTGCTCCGACACGCTCGAATTCACGGGCAATGTCATCGTAGCCTTCTTCGTGGGCCTCTTTGGCGAAATCCGCATACATGGAGGTCCACTCTTCGTGTTCGCCGGCGGCCGCTGCTTCGAGGTTCGCAACCGTGTTGCCGATGCCGTTCAGGTGCTTGAACCAGAGCTTGGCATGCTCTTTTTCATTTCCGGCGGTTTCTTCAAAAATCGCGGCAATCTGGTTGTAGCCTTCCTTGCGCGCCACGCTTGCAAAGTAGGTGTACTTGTTGCGTGCCTGGGACTCTCCCGCAAATGCGAATGCGAGATTCTTTGCGGTCTTGCTTTCCATGAAATCTGCCATTGTTTTCCTCCTGATGTTTTAATGAACGTGAATCAAGCGTTCCCGCTTTTCTTCTTGAGAATTTCCTTCAGAAACGTCGCAAGCTGGTCGGGACACGAGGTCGGTTTCGCTCCGCAGCGGACGCCTTCGAGCAGGTTTGCAACTTCTTCCGCCTTGCGTCCGCGGACGAGACAGGAGATCCCGGCGGTGTTGCCCGGACAGCCCCCGTGGAATTGCACGGTCTTGATGGTGTCTCCGTCCATGGTGACGGTGATTCCGCGGCAGCAGACGAGCGGCGACGGTGTGAAATTATAGGTTTCCGGCATTGCTTCCTCCTTGAATGTTTGAAATCGCTTCCCTGTATCTTATCCCGCTTTTTGAAAAAATCAAGGGCCGTTTCTTTTTTTCAGCAGCTTTCGCGGAGAACAAAGCGGGTCGGGAAGGTCTTGTTGACTTTTTCCGCAGGCGCATTGGTGATGATGGAGACGATTTCCGTATTGATTTCCGCGATCGGATGCGCAACCGAGCTCAGGGCGGGGGCGGACATGCGGCAGATGAGGTCGTCGTCGAATCCCACGACCGCGACGTCGCGCGGGATCGCCACGGCGTGTTCGGCGGCGTACTTCAGGAAACCTGCGGCCATGCGGTCGGTATCGAAAAACAGCGCATCCGGCGCATGGCTCAGAATGACCGGTCCGAGCGAATAGCCGTCTTCGAATTCCGCGGCGCTTTCCAGAAACATCGGTTTCGCGCCGAACTCCGTCCCGAGTTCTTCAAACGCGCGCAGCACGCCGGTTTTTCGCGACGGATTCATGCCGCAGTGCAGAATCCGGCGGCGTCCCGTGCGGATCAGGTGTTCGACGGCTTCACAGACTCCGCTCGCACGGTCGATCATCAGACAGTGATGGTCCGGATGCAGTCCGCGGTCGACTAGAATGAAATCAAGCGGAAAACTGCGCAAATCCAGCTCGCTGTGATGCGGCGGAAGCTCGAAGACGACAACGTAGTCCATCACGCCCGGCCAGTCCTGCATCATCCTGTGAAAATCGGAGGAAAAGTTGTCCGGCCGTCCGAGAATCGGATAGAACCCGGCGGAGAAAAGCCGCCGTTCCAGGTCATTGACCTTCTGGAGGAAAACCTCCGTCTGGAAGTTGGAGGAGAGGATGCCGACGAAGCTTTTCTTCTGCAGCCTCAGATTCCGTGCGGCCATATTGGGCTGGTAGTGGTACTTCCTTGCGAGTTCGAGGACGAGTTCCCGTTTTTCCGGAACCACATTTGCCTGATCCTTGAGGACTCTGCTCACGGTGCGGATGGAGAGTCCGGAAAGCTCCGCCAGTTTTTTGAGAGTGATCTGCGCCATATTCCCGTTTC
>URNE01000067.1 GCA_900549045.1 uncultured bacterium
GGCCATCAAAAGAAAATTGGAGAAATGAAAACTCCGCGCTTCACTGTCGCCATTGCGCATCAGACGGAACAAAAAAAGGGAATATCTTGATTTTCCATTTGTATTTTTGCTCTTACGGGGCAAATTACCTCTTGAATCAAGATTCATAACACAGGAGAGCCCGATGTCATTGATCCGCGCATGTTTCAAAAGCCGCCGTCTGCGCTGGCTCGCTGCCGTGACGACCGCTCTCCTCACCGCGCTCGCCATCGCCGACTTCTGCATGGAATACATCGGCGTCCCTGACGTGATCCGCCGCTGTTTTGAACGCAAAGCCCGGCAGTACGGCTATGCTCTGACGCTCTCCTCGCTCCGCGCCGGACTCTGGAACGGAATCATCGGCACCGACGTTTCGCTGACCGCCGGAGCCGATATGCCGCAATTCCGCGCCTCACGCGTCCAGCTCAAAATCTCCCCGATGTGCTTCTTCCGCGGAGAACTTCCGTTTGTCATACGGGTTGCGGGAGCGACAGCCGCACTCCCGCTGTTTCCCGAATCCGGCGCGGAAGGCGCCCTGGACCGTCTGCTCATCTCCAATGTCGACGCCTCCATTTCCGGCGCTCCCGGACGCCTCCGCGTCAACAGAGCCTCCGGCTCGCTCAACGGCATCCGCTTCACCATGCGCGGAACCGTCCGCAATCTGCTCTATTACTCCGGTACGAAATGGCTCGACAGCTTTCATTCGGAACCGGAAAAAACGGCGGAGCGCAAGCCCGCCGCGCAACTCTCCGCTCCGCCGGCAAATCCGTATGCGGAATTCGTCCGGGAAATCCCGCTTCCCATGCGCCGCAAAGCGCTCCGGGCTCTCCACGAAATCTATTCCCGGGAATTCTCCGGAGCCCCCGAATGCTCACTTGAATTCGACCTTGACGTTATGGACTTCAACCAGTCCTCCGCCCGTGCGGAATTCACTCTCCCGCCATTCCGCTGCAACGGCGTCCCGATACACGCCCTCCGCGAAGAAGCATCACTTAAAAACGGCATATTCTCGCTCGACAGGATCTCGGTCGAACTCGGACAGGATTCCTTCATCACCGCAAACGGAACCTACGACGCCTCGTACAGCGCCGCCACCGGACGCGTACGCGGACGCTGCAGATTCGATGACCTCATCCGTCTTCTCGGCGCACCCGTGCGGAACAGCGCACTCTCAACCCTCGGCGTCCGCGCCGACCTCATCGAATTTGAAGGGACTCTCGAAAACTTCAATCTCTCCAGCGGCTCCTGCAAAGGACTGCTCTCCCTCCGCATCCGGAATCTCAGCATCCAGAAGCTCGGATTCCATGACATTTCCCTGGAGCTCAAAGCCGACGGACAGAGTCTGAACGGAACGCTCCGCAACGCCTCTCTGCGCGGCGGAGGAAACATTTACGGAACCTTCCAGCTCGACAACGAACATTTCAGCGCCTCCCTGAACGGCAAGGCGAACGCGGCGAACCATCTCAAAGTTCTCCCGCCGAACATCGCCGCCCTCGTCCAGGAAAACGTCCAGTTGCACACCCCCGCAACCTCCACTTCCGTCTCCGTTCAGGGCGAACTCTCCTTCCCGCTCCGCGACATCGACGCAATCTCCGGCAACTTCCGCGTTCAGCTGAGCAATCTGCAAATCAAAAACATTCCGATCGCCTCCATCGTTTCAGACGTCAAGTTTTCCTCGGAGACCATCATACTGCGGAACATCGAAGCTCTCCTGCCCGGCGGATCGCGCGTCACAGGCAGACTCCGCTGCGAACCCGGCATGCAGAGCATCTCCGCAAGCGTCGTCTGCTCCGGCTCCCCCTCCGCCATGCTCGAAGCCTTCGGCAAATCCAACCGCGACTTCGTCAACAGTCTGACCCGCGACATCAAATGGCCGACGGCACCGAACACCATCGAGCTCTCCGCCGACCTCTCGGCCGACTACGGCAAAGATCCCTTCTATTTTCTCACAGGAACCATGGTCATCCGCGACTTCGCCTACAACAGCATTCCCTTCCGCTACGGCGCGGCGCGCTTCATCATCGACGCCGAAAACCATCTGATTCTCCCCGACGTCATTCTCGAAACCGCGGAAGGGAAAATGCGCGTTTCCGCCGACTACCGCCCCTCCGGGAAGGACCTCTCGTTCAAAAAACCGGACGGCCTTCTCAACTTCCAGCTCTCCAGCACCATCGCCGGCAACGACATGATCCGCACGCTCTACCCTGCATGGCAGACCAGCTACATCGACTTCCCCTTCCCCATGGCTGTCGAAGCCAGCGGAATCATCGATTACAGCAATGCCGACAACACCCGTTTCCGCGCCCTCATCACCAACGGTTCCTGCCGCTGGCAGGGAATCCGCATCACAGACCTCGACACTCTTCTCCTCTATAAAAACGCCACCGCCTCCTTCCGCAGCGGCGAAGGGCATTTCTGCGGCGGAAGACTCCAGATGGATTACCGCTACAATTTCAACACCGAGAAGGGAAACATCAGCGCGCGCCTCTCCTCCGCAAACATGCTCTCCGTCCTCCAGGGATTCCGCGTCGATGCGGGCAAAACACCCGAAGAATACAAAAACGCTCTTCTTTCCATGAACCTCGATGCCGCCATGTCCTACAAAGCCGGAAACCGGCTTCAGCTCGACGGCAGCGGACAGATGACCATTTCCGGCTCCAACCTCTGGACCGTCCCGCTGCTCGGCAGCTTTCTGCACATCATCGGACAGGTCTGGTCGCTCGAAAGCTTCGGCTCCATCACGAAAATCAACGGTGATTTCCAGCTCGCCGGCGAAAAACTCGAATTCGAAGACCTCCGCAGCAACGGAGGCCTCGTCTCCCTCAACGCCCGCGGCAACTACCGCTGGGCCGACAACAGCTTCGACATCCGCGTCCGCGCGGAACTTCTCCGAAATACACTCCCCTTCGACGCAATGTCCCATCTCCTGACCCCCGTCTCGTGGATCATGGAACGACGCCTCAAGGGGAACTTCAACACGTACAAATGGGAGTAATCATCATGAGCTTTGCCGAAAAACTGGAAAAACTGAAAAACATTCTCGGCGCCGTCTCCGACCTCCGCGCCGCCTCCGAACTGCTCGACTGGGATATGCGCACCTACATGGCTCCCGGCTCCATCGACTCGCGTTCCCTTCAGCTCGCCACGCTCGGGGAAACCGCCCATGAAAAAACAACTTCGCGCGAATTCGGAAAACTCATCGGAAAGCTCGCCCGCAAAGCGAAAAAACTCGATCCCGATTCCGATGAACGCCGCCTCATCGAAAAAGTCTCCAAAAACTACGAAAAGGAACGCCGTCTCCCCGCCGAATGGGTCCGACGCAACGCCGAAGCCTGTTCCCGCGCAAACACCGCATGGGAACGCGCCCGCAAAGAAAAGAACTTCAAAACCTTCGCCCCGCATCTCCAGGAACTTCTCGATCTCACCTTCGAGCGTCTCTCCTGGTTTGAACCGTATGAACATCCCTATGACCCGCTCCTCGACCGCTTCGATGAAGGCGTCACCTGCGCCGACCTCGAACAGGTCTTCGCGCGTCTGAAAAAAGAACAGTCGGAAATCATCCGCGCCGCGCTCAAAAAAACCGCGCCCGACACCGCATTCCTGAACGGCTCTTTCCCCGCCGCAAAACAGATCAGGCTCACCGAAGAGGTTCTCACTCGCATGGGCTACGACTGGAACTGCGGACGCCAGGACACCACCGTTCATCCGTTCACGACGACCATCGGACTCTACGACGTCCGCGTCACGACAAAAGTCTTCCCCGGCAAGCCGTTCTCCGCTCTCTTCAGCTCCGTGCACGAAGGCGGACACGCTCTCTACGAACAGGGAATCGACAAACGGTACGCGCGCACGCCGCTCGGCGACGGCGCCTCCTTCTCGATCCATGAATCCCAGTCCCGTCTCTGGGAAAACCTGGTTGCGCGCTCGCCGGAATTCTGGCAATTCTGGTATCCGCGCGTGCGGAAGCTCTACCCCGCCGCACTCAAGAATGTCCCGATGGAAAAGTTCCTCGCCGCGCTCAACGCCGTGGAAGCCTCCCCCATTCGCGTGGAAGCCGACGAACTGACGTACAACATGCACATCATTCTGCGTTTTGAACTCGAAAAAGCGATGCTCGAAGGCAAACTCAAAGCAGCCGATCTCGCCGAGGCCTGGAACGCCGGAATGAAAGACCTGCTCGGAATCGAAATCCGGGACGACGCCGAAGGCGTCCTTCAGGATGTTCACTGGGCCATGGGCGAATTCGGCTATTTCCCCTCCTATGCAATCGGAAACGTCATCTCCGCCCAGCTCTGGAACGCCGCGCTCAGGGATCACCCGGAAATTCCGCAGCGCATCGCACAGGGCGATTACGCCCCGCTCCGCGAATGGCTCCGCTCCCGCGTTCATGTCCACGGCGCCAAATACACCACGTCGGAAATTCTCAGGATCGCAACCGGAAACGGAACACTCGACCCGACACCCTATCTTAAAATGCTCAAACACAAATACGCCTGAGGCAGCCAATGATCAACTTTGAAGAAATCAAGAAAAAACTCAATCAAGCCGACCGCTTCTGCGCCTTCAACTCCATGCGCCTCACCAGCATCGGAGAATGCCGCGCCGAAGCAGAATACGATGTTTCGGAAGACTCCCTGAACGGACACGACGTCGTGCAGGGAGGCGCGATCTACACGCTCTGCGACTTCGCTTTCGCCGGAGCCTCCTGGTCCACCGGACGCCCCTGCATCGGACTCAACAGCACCATCTCGTACCTCCGTCCGGGCAAGGGACCGAAAATCACCGCAACGGCAACGCTCATTCACAACGGCCGGACAACCTGCGTCTGCGAAGCCGTCGCCCGGAATTCCGACGGGAAAATCATCGCCAAGTGCACCCTGACCGGCTACTTTCTGGATCAGAAAAAATGAAACGCATCTTCCTGCTCCCCCTGTTCGCGGCGCTCCCGCTCGCCGCGCTCGAAATCGCTCCGGACGACCCGCGCCTGCACTATTCCGGCATCCTCTCGAAAACCTTCGTCGAGGGCGCTCGCCGGAATCATGTCATGAAGTTCAGCCGTCTCATGCCGCACCGCGACCATCTGGAGCACGACAATCCCGGCGCGCGCATCCGCTTCCGGACCGACAGCCGCAACATCCGCGTGAAACTCCGCTACAACGGACTTCATCTCCCCGAAGTCCCCCTCGACAGCTCAGGAATTTTCCTCGTCGACGGAGACTGGAAGCCGGAATACACCTTCACGCTCCCCGGCGACCGCCGCAAGCGCACGCGCTATTTCTCTCGCGACCTCTCCTTCCGGATTCCCTCCGACGGCGCCATGCACACATTCGACGTCATTCTCCCCTCGGGAGACTCCGTCGACTTTCTCGGGCTCTCCGTCAACGACCGTGCGAAATTCGCCGATCCGAAGCCGTTCGCGAAACGCGCCGTCCTCTACGGCGACTTCGCACAAAGCGGCGAAATCCTCCCCGTGCATCAATCGTTCTCCTATCTGCTCGGACGTTCCCTGAACTGGGAAATCATCGACGCCGTCATGGCGGATACGCTCCTCACCCCGAACCATGCGGAATTTCTTGCGCTCCCGAAACCGGACATTCTGATTGTCATGACGGGTTCATTCGACCGCAAATTCGGCACATCCATTCCGGTTTTCAAGAAGAATCTGGAACGCTTCACGGAAACCTTCCGCACCGCCGCACCGAATACAAAGATTGTATTTGTCACTCCGCTGGAAAAAAGCGCCGCGCCTTACACAGCCGCCATTCGGGAGTTCGGAAAGAAACAGAAAATCCGCGTCATCGAGGGCGCACACCTCCTTCCCGATTCACCGCGGTATTATTCCCGCAACCGCGTCACCCCGAATGCGGAAGGAGCCGCGCTGCTTGCTGAAAATCTCGCAAAGCTGTTACAACATTGAGACAGGATCGATATCCAGGTAAACCTGGAGCCCGCGCGGCTGATTCCGGCAGGTCTCATAGCGCAGGATCTGCTTGAGCCGCCCCAGCTTTCCCGCCCGGAAAGTCGCCATGTAGCGGAACTTCCCCTTGATGCGCTCAATCGGCGCGGGCATCGGTTCCGTAACCTCGGTTTCCGGGTCCAGATACGGCTGAATGCGCTCCATGAGCTGCGCCGCATAAGCCTCGATCTTCCGCGGTTCCTCCCCGTCGAAATGAAGCGCGATCACATGTCCGTACGGGGGGAGCTTCAGCTCCTCGCGGACCGGAAGTTCATCAGCGTAAAACGTGTCGCAGTCATGGTTTGCCGCCGCGGTGATCGCTGAATTGAACGGGTTGCCGGTCTGAATCAGGACTTCGCCGCGGTGTTCGCCGCGTCCGGCGCGCCCGGCGACCTGCGTAAGCAGCTGGAACGTCCGTTCCGCCGCGCGGAAATCCGGCAGGAAAAGTCCCATGTCCGCATTCACGACGCCCACGAAAGTGACGTTCGGAAAATCAAGTCCCTTTGCAATCATCTGCGTTCCGATCAGAATGTCGATCTCTCCCCGGCGGAATTTTCCCAGAATCTCTTCATACAGACTAGGACGCGTCATGGAATCCGAGTCCATCCGGGCAATCCGCGCATTCTTGAACACCGCGAACGCCATGTTCTCGACCTTCTCCGTCCCCGCACCCGAATAGCGGATTTTTTCCGAACCGCACTGCGGGCATTTCTCATAAGCTGAGACCATCGCTCCGCAGAGATGACATGTCAGAATCTGCATCTTCCGGTGGTAGGTGTATGCGGCGGAACAGTCGGGACAGCGCGCGACGAATCCGCAGTCCTCGCAGATCATCTGCTTTGCAAACCCGCGCCGATTCAGAAAAATAATGCTCTGCTCCCCGACGGCGATGCGCTCGCGGACCCCCCGGATCAGCTCTTTTGAGAGCACCGGACGCAGCCCGTCGACCGTCTCTTCGCAGCGCATGTCGACAATCCGCACATCGGGCAGCACAATGCGCGGATCGCTCCGCTTGAGCATTCGCGCGTGTGCGTATTTGCCCGCGACGGCGGCATTGTAATGCGATTCCAGCGACGGCGTGGCGGAGCCGAGAATCACCGTCGCCCCTTCCAGTTTGCCGCGCATGACAGCGACGTCGCGCGCATTGTATCGCGGCGCCTCCGACTGCTTATACGACTGTTCGTGCTCCTCGTCGACCACAATCAGCTTCAGTTTCGTGAACGGAGCGAAAAGCGCGGAACGCGCCCCGACGGCGATGCGGACCCGTCCCGAGTGAACTTTCATCCATTCGTCATGCCGCTCCCCTTCGGAAAGTCCGCTGTGGAGCACGCTCACCATGTCGCCGAACCGGGCGCGGAACCGCTCCACGGTCTGCGGAGTCAGGGAGATTTCCGGAACAAGCACGATCGCTTCGCCGCCCTGTTCCAGTGCCTTTGCAATCGCCTGAAGATAAACTTCCGTTTTGCCGGAGCAGGTGACGCCGTGGAGCAGAACGACATGTTTTCCCGTGCGCCCCTCCATCGTGTCGAAAATGATTTTCAGCGCCTCCGCCTGTTCGGGAGTCGGCTTCAGGCGTCTGGTCGGAATCACCGACGCCCCCTTGAACGGGTCGCGGTCGTCCGCAATTTCCTCGCGGTCGACAATGCCCTCTTTGACCAGAGCGTCGAGCGCCCCTTTTCCCGCCCCCGCCTTGAGCAGAAGAATATCCTGCGGCAGTTCGTGCTCCAGCATCAGGGTCTTCAGCAGGGCGACGCGGGCTTTTGCCCGGGCGTTTTTTTCGATATACTCCGCCGCCTTCGCGGTGTCGCCCAGACGGCAGTGCGGACGTGTCCGCGGTTTGATTTTTCCGCTGCGCACCGCTCCGGGCAGAAGGTTGCGCACCGCCAGTTCGCGCGGACAGCAGTAGTAGAGCGCCATCCACTCCGCAAGCTTCAGGAGCGGATCCGGAATCTCCGGCGAATTGGCACAGATCGAATCAACCGTGCGCAAATCCGGGAATTCCGAACGGTCGGTGATCTCCATCACGTAACCGCTGCGCAGAGCAAGCCCGTTCCCGAACGGGATATTGACTTTGCTTCCCGTCCGCACCTTCCCGAGCAGATGCTCCGGTATCCGGTAGTCGAAAAAACGGTCGAGCGAAAGATTCAGCGCGATTCTGGCGACGTTTTGCGGCATCGGTCAATCCATTGCAAGCAGACGCAGAATCTCATCGTGGATTGCGCCGTTGGAAGCGAGAATTCCCTGTTTCGGATATCCCGTTCCGCCCGAAAAGTCGGAAATCCGCCCGCCGGCTTCCGTGAGAATGATTTCGCCCGCCGCAATATCGTACGGCTGAAGCTCCATCTCCCAGAAGAAATCCGCGGAACCGGAGGCGACGGCGCAGAGGTCGTACGCCGCGGACCCGTACCGGCGGATATCGCGGATCAGCGGAGCGATGCGGCAGAAGTGCGGCAGATTGTTCTTCTTCAGTCCCGCCCGCAGACACGCAAAGCCGGTGATGCCGAGACAGCGGACCAGCTCGGTCCGTCCGGAAACGTGGATCGGTTCGCCGTTGCACTTCGCCCCGCCGCCGAGAATCGCGGAATAGAGTTCGTTCAGACGCGGCTGATAAATCGCCCCCGCATACGGCTTTCCGTTCCGGTGCAGTCCGATGGAAACCGAATACATCGGCGACCCGTGCACAAAAGAGGTCGTTCCGTCGATCGGGTCGATAATCCAGAGGTATTCCGAGTTGCCTTCGTTCGAGCTTCCGCCCTCCTCGCCGAGAATCGCATGGTCCGGGTACGCCGCTTCAATTTCAGCGCGGATGAACCGCTCGACCTTCCGGTCGGCGTCGGTCACCAGATCTTTCGGGTTCTTGAAGTGAATTTCCTCCCGGGAAAAGTGTTTCCGCTCCTC
>URNE01000068.1 GCA_900549045.1 uncultured bacterium
GCGTCTGATTTTTTTCATAACCTCCACATCAAGCCAGTTTTCCGTTCCGGCGATGTAACCTGCCGCTTTGCAATACATCATCAAAACCTCCTGCGGATAACCGCTGCCGCATTCGAGCCGCCGAAAGCCAGCGAAGTCGAAAGCGCGAATTCCGGATTTTCAAGAATTGTGTTGGACGAGACGGGGGAGACGGGCAGTTCCGGATCGGGGTTTTCAAAGCCCCGGCTCGCGGAAATTTCGCCGCGCCGCAGCATCAGAACGCTGAACACAAGCTCCAGCGTTCCCGCCGCTCCGAGGGTGTGCCCGGTGTGTCCTTTCGTGGAAAGAAAGCGGACTTTTTCACCGAAGACTCTGGAGAAAACCGCGCTTTCGCAGCTGTCGTTGGCGCTGGTAGACGTGCCGTGCGCATTCAGGAACGCAATCCGTCCGGGCTGGACTTCGGCAAGGGCGAGGGCTGTGCGGATTGCTGTTTCGAGACCGCGTCCTTCCGGATGCGGACTGGTTGGGTGATAGGCGTCGCACGCGCTTCCGTAGGAGAGCAGTTCGATGTCGGGCTTGACTCCGCGTTTCGCGGCGTGTTCCGGCGTTTCGAGAATGAGACATCCGGCGCCTTCGCCGAGGTTGAGCCCTTTGCGGTCACGGTCGAATGGACGGCAGGGTTCCGGCGAGGCGACGCCGAGTGCGTGGAAGCCGGCGACGGGGATACGGTTGAGTTCATCCACGCCGACGACCAGCACGAGGTCGCAGAGACCGGCGGAGAGCCAGAGCTGAGCGATTCCGGCGGCGTCGGTTCCGGAGGCGCAGGCGTTGGAGACCGTCAATGCGGGGCCGGTCAGATTGTACTGATGCCTGAGCAGATCGGCCGGGCTGGATTTCGTGAACGTCGCGACGTCGCCGAGGTGTTCGCGGTTTCCCGTGCGCAGTTCCGCATAAAGCGGAAGGTCGTTGAGCTGTCCGGCGGTGGTTGTTCCGACGCAGACTCCTGCGCGCATGGATGCGAGCATTGGGGGAGTCAGCTTCGCTTCCGCGAGCGCCTCGTCGATTGCCATGCGGGCGAGCATGTTGTTGCGGTTCGGTCCGGTCGTTTCGAGTTCATAGAGTTCAAAGACGGGATCGGCGAGCGTGGTTCCGCATCGCGGAGAGGGCGGAAGGGGCATTCTCCGTTTTTGCGGATTGAAAAGGATTTCCAGCGTTTCGGCGCATCCGGTTCCGGCGCCTGAAACGGCTCCGCATCCGGATATCAGCGGGTGCACGAGGTCAATTTTTTTCATCCTGACTCCATATGTTTTCAAAGAGGTAACATTCGAACGGGTGCTCCTGCGCCATCTGTTCAAGCATGGCTGTGTAGCGGCGCAGAGGTGCGGTAAAGTCGCGGGAGCGCCCCGGCTGCGGAAGAATCGGCGGCATAAAGCGGACGCGCACGGAACGGTGTCCGTTCTCGCGGTATGCAAAGAGCGGAACAACCGGGGCGTTGGCGCGGGCGGCTATCCGGAATGCCGCAACGGGAAACTTTGCTTCCGCTCCGAGGAAGGGGACGCGGACCGCTTCGTTTTCCAGACAGCGGTCGCCCATCATGCAGACGATCCCGCCGTCGACGAGCGCATCGTAGACGTCCAGCAGACCGCCCATCGGGGATTCTGTGGAGATAAATCCGATCCGGTCCTCCAGATCGTTCACCGCCATGAATTTGTTGACATTCAGATTCCGGTCCGGACGCGCCAGAATCCATGCTTTGCGCTTGTAGGGGCGCACGACGCGCATCATGCCCTGCCACTGCCCGAAGTGTGAACAGAGGCAGATGGCTCCGCGGTTGTCCGCAATCAGTTTTCTGAACTCCTCCAGCCCGGAGCAGTTCAGTTCGACTTTGTCCGCACGGATCGCGGCGGCTTCGAGCAGGCTCTGCCCCTGGCTCGTGAAGAGAGCCCAGGTGTGCCAGAGACGGCGCAGCGCTCCGTCTTCCGGAAAGCGGCGGGCAAGATACCAGGAGGCGCGCCCGCGTCCCTGTTTGTCGAAGAGGACATAAAACAGACTGATGCACCAGATGAAACGGGCGGTGAAATTGACGCCGAGTGCGGCAAGCATCATGCGCAGCAGCGCAATGCCGAGTCCGCCGCCGCGGCTGTCGCTGAGATTTGCTGTTTCGCTCATGCAATCCTCCTTTTCTGCCAGAGTGCGGCGGTGAAGTAGACGGCTCCGCCGGTCAGAACGGCGAACAGCGGGGCGAGAATCAGGCTCCCGAGAAGCCATTCCCAGATGCGGGAAAGACCTTCGGAAACGACAGTCCGCATGGTGAATTCCGTCAGAAAACATCCGTGCCGCAGGAAGTAGCCGGCCTCGATGCAGAGGAACGGTGTCAGCGGCGGCATGAAGAGATGCTGGATGTTGAACGCCATGATCTTGTTGAGATGCAGCCGCGTCGCCGCGTAGAGAATGACTGCTCCGTGAAGCCCGAAGAGCGGCAGAACCGCAAGAAAGGTCCCGACTGCCGCGGCCGCCGCAAGTCCGCCCGGAGAGGCGTGTTCCTTCAGCAGATGCGGAAGCAGCTTGGACGGTCTGAATATGGAAAAGTCCGTCTTCGGAGGTTTGACAAGTTTTTTGTGCGGCCAGGGAAGGAGCAGACGCAGGACGAGCATGGTGTGCACCAGGGAAATCCGCCAGTTGTCGCGGAAGGGATGAAAATGCGAGATGCGTTTTTCCGGCGGCGGATAGTGCGTGGAGATGGGGACATTGACAATCGTCAATCCCGCCCATGCCGCGCGGGTGAGAATTTCCGTTTCAAAGTTGTAGTGATTGGAAAAACAGCGGAGCTGGGCGGAGAGGTGAACCGGATAGGCGCGGAAACCGCTCTGACAGTCGTCCACGCTCAATCCCGTTTCGAGTTTCATCCAGAAATTCGAGAATTTGCGTCCGAATTTGCTGGAGTCCGGCACATTGGGAACCGTGAAATCCCGGCAGCCGACGGCGAGCACGCCCGGACGTTCCGCAAGAGGGAGAAAACGGCGCATGTCCTCCGGTGCGTGCTGCCCGTCGCCATCGATTGTGATCATGAAATCCGCTCCGCGTTTATCGAGAATCTGAAGCGCGGTCCGGAGCGCGGCGCCCTTGCCGAGATTGCGTTCATGACGGATCACTTCCACATCTTCTCCCGCAAGGAGTTCGCGCAGATCGGCGTCGGTGGAACCGTCGTCGACGATCAGCACATCGGGAAGAACTGCACGGGCGCGGCGGACAACTTCCCGGATTGCGGAGGCATTATTGTATACAGGGATAACGCAGACGCTGCGGGCGGTTCGCTTCGCCTCTTCAAACAGATCTTCCGGACGGGGCGTTTCCGGCAAGGCGGAGGTTCCCCGCCGGAACACGACCGCATGGAGCGTTCCGGCGTGCGGAAAGAAGCCGAGAACGGCGGGAATGGTTTCGTCGTCCGCAAGCAGAAGTTCAACTTCTTCCAGCAGTTTGTTCAGGTCTCCGGCCGTATCGAGATAATACGCAGGTCCGTGCGCCTCGAGCAGGATGGCGGCCTCGCACATGGCGGTGGTCGGGATGGTTCCGACGAACAGATGACCGCGTCCGAGCGTGCGTCCGAATTCGAGATAATCATGATAATACGCGAGATTCTGTTCATGGCTTCCTTCGCGTCCGCAGCTGAGGACGGCGAGATTGCCGCCGCGGGGCAGTCCGGCGTCATACATGGCGGCGGAGGCGGCGATCAGATGCGCTTTCGCATGTGCGCTGCTGCGGCGGAAGCGTTCAAATCCGGCGTCGGGGAAGCCGGGAAGAGCGGAGAGCGTTTTCTGAAGCTCCGGGACGGAGCCGGAGAGCGTGAGTTCCTGTTTGCGTAGCGAGAGAGAGTCTCCGCGCAGTTGTGCGGCTCCGGCAAGATGAAGATTCCAGAGTTTCATTGCGCGACTCCTTCCAGCAGAACGGCTGCATTCAGTCCGCCGAATCCGGCGCTCAGCGAGAGGACGGCTCCGCCGCTGAAGTCGCGCACCTGACCGGAAACGAAGCCCTCCGCTCCGGTTTCCGGCGTCCGCAGCGAGGTTTGGGGAGGAATTTTTCCAGTCTGCAGAACCCGGAGCGCCATGGCTGTCTGCACCATTCCGGCGGCGGCGAGGGAGTGTCCGACGGCTCCCTTGGTTGAGAAGAGGGGGACGGGTGTGCGGAAGACGGAATGGAGAGCGCGGAGTTCCATATTGTCGTTATAAACGGTTCCGGTGCCGTGTCCGGCAACGGCTCCGATTTTTTCCGGCGCAAGATTTGCCTGCGCGAGTGCGCGGCGGATTGCGGTGATCAGCAGGGAGCCGTCTTCAAGCGGGGCGGTGATGTGTCCTGCATCGCAGGTCATGGCGCATCCGGAAACTTTGGCGAGAACGGGGAGCTTGTGCTGTTCCGCAAGTCGGGCGCTGGTCAGAACGAGGAGTCCGGCGCCGTCGCCGAGCAGAAGGCCGGAGCGGTTCCTGTCGTATGGACGCGAGCAGGGTTCCGCGGTCATCGCCTTCAGGGTCAGGAATCCGGAGGCGACGAATTCGTTTACATAATCGACGGCATAGAGGACGGCAAAATCCGTTTTTCCCGCGCGGAGCAATGCGGCGGCGCGGCAGATTTCCATGTTTGCGGTTGCACAGGCGGCGGAGAGGACGCGGGCTGAGGAGATGGCGAAGCGGCGCGACGCCTTTTCCATAAGGGAATCGGATGTGCAGCGGTGTTCCGGATTGTCGAGCTGTTCGATTTCTCCGACCGTTGTTCCGACGAAGAGTTCGGCGCGTTCTCCGGAAAACTCGCGGGCGGCGGGGGCGAAGCGGTCGAGCAGATATTCCGAGGGTGCGTCGCATCCGTCGAGTTCCGGCGCGGTGGCGGCGGAGCAGGCGGCAAGGGCGTCGGAATGAAAACGGGTGATCGGCGTGAATCCGTGACGATCTTCGAGCATGGCGTTCCATGTCGGGTCAATGCCGAATCCGAAGGCCGTGAAGAGTTCGCAGCGAACGAGGACGATTGTGTCCGGCGGAAGGTTCATCGGGTGAATTCCCCCGCCTGCCAGCGCTGCTTGAAGTCCGCCCAGAAATCGGGGTCCCAGAGCACGGGTTGCTGAGTGTTGAGATCCATGAAGAGCTGAACGGTGTATCCGGCTCCGGCAAGCCGTCCGTCGTTTTTGCGGATTTCGTATTCCATGTTCACGCGAGCTCCGTCGGTCCAGAGCAGCGAGGCTGTGACGGAGAACTCTTCATCGAAGTTAAGCGGGAGCAGATATTCCGCATGAAATTTCCGGATGGGTGCGATGAGACCCGCTTTGCGCAGAACGGGATAGGTCAGTCCGCAGATTTTTCCGAGTTCCTGCTGAGCAGCTTCAAAGAAGGCTGGATACTGTCCGTGCCACGCGATGTTCGCGGGATCCATTTCATGGAAATGGAGACGCCGGTGAACGGTCGCGGAGATGGGAGCGGGAGCGCCGGGGATGCGTTCAAAAAATTCAAAGCGATCGTGCCTGTGTCTCACAGCGTCACCCCGCGGAAGAGAAGTTTGAGTGTTGCGATTTTCTTTCCGTTTCCGGAGATGGCGGCTGAAACCTCAAGACCGTCTTTCGCCGGGCGGCAGTCCGCCTGAATGGAGAGTTGGACTTCGGGGAACGCCGGATTGGTGAATTTGATGCGGCGGATTTCCGCGAGTTCCGCATGCTGTCCGGAGAATTTGCGGAGCGCTTCGGTCACAATCAACGTCTGGGCGATGCCGGGGAGGACAGGTTTTCCCGGGAAGTGTCCGGCGAACGGCGGAAAATCCGCGGGCGGGGTGAAGGCGGCCCGGAAGGAGCCTGCCGTTTCGCCCGGCTCCACGGTCATATTTCTGCGCAGAATGGTCAATGTGTTCATCGTTTTGTATCCTGATAGCTGTATACCCGGAAAATCAGCCGGTATCCGGTTCGGAAATTGTCATAGACGATCCGGTCCGGGAAAACGGGCGTTCCGTTCTTTATAATATACCGGAAATACCCGGATTGCCAGTCGGAAGAAGAATTTCCTGACATTTTTTTTATGAGACGCGGCGGATTTCCCGCAAAAACGCGCGTTTCCGCATCCGGAGTATCCTGAATCAGCATTCCGCCGCGGAGTGTCCGTTTTGCGTTGACGGGCGGATTGAGGAAAATGTTTGCAAAATCCTGAAGCAGAACATCCGCCGCCTCTTTTGGATTGCGGGGCCAGTGCGGATTCGGATAAAAATACCATTTTTCCGCCGCGCCGGGGCGGCCGGAAAGCTCCATCCACTTGACGCCCGCCGGAGTTGTCGCCGCAACGGAGATCTGGTTTCCGTCGAATGCCGCCATGACGAGCGACGCCATTTCGTGCCAGCCGAAATCAAGGGTCATGCGCGACTGGAACATGAATTTTTCCGGTGTTGTCTCCGGCTTGAATGCGGAGGGAACCGGAGCGTATTCCGGATGTTCAAACGGGGCAGATTTGCATCCGGCAAGGAACAGGATCAGAAAGAGAGGGAAAAGGATTCGTTTCATGATTCACCTCGTCTGTGAAGCACGGGAAGCAGAAAAACGGCGCTTGCCCATGCAAAAAAGATTCCCGCAATCAGGGTGCATCCGGCATCGCTCAGCATCGGATGACGCGTGAAGGCGACCGTCAGTCCGCCCGCAAGCGTGGTCAGCGCGGAGAGCGTGACGGCGTGGAAGACCAGGCGTTCGCGTCCGGCGCGCAAGGCATGAATGACGAATACGCCGTAATCGACCGCCAGTGCGCAGAGGATGATTCCCGCCGCCATGACGGGGATGTTGATTCCTTTCCCGAGTGCGCCGAAAAGTCCGGCAGTGAAGAGAATTGACAGCACGACCGGGAGCAGAGCGGATGCAGCGGAGCGCACGGACCGGAAGTGACAGGCGACCAGCAGAATCACCGCCGCGAGTCCGGCGAGAGCCGAGGGCAGGATGCCGCGCATAATGTCCCGCGCCATGATCTTCGGAATATGATTGCGCGAAATCAGCGTTGCTCCGGGCGTGTCGAGAAGGCGCGCTTCGTTTTCGGGCGATTCGCGGTAAAGCGCGGCGGCGTTCCACTCTCCCGAGCGTCCCTGAACCAGAAGGCGGTCCGCTGCGGCGCGGAGCGGAGGCGGAACGAACTCGTGCGGCGGGTTCTGAACGGAAGCGGCAAGCGCATTCAGAAATTCATCAAAATAACCGTCCCGGAAACCAAGTTTCTTTCCGGCGGTCCGCAGTTCCGAACGGTACTGTTCCAGCGGAAATCCGCGCCATTCCGCAAGATGTTTCCGCCGGAGCTCTTCCGGAAGCAGAAGTTCCGCGATGGAGAAAATTTCCGGCTGTCCGGAAACGGCGGAAGCGTGGCGGAGCGCCTCGTCGCGCGTTTTTCCCCCGAACAGAGCCATTGCGGATTCCACGCCGGGAGTCTGGAAGAGCTCCGGAACTTTGTGCTCCAGCTCATCGTAGCTTGCGGGCGACATGTCGTACTGGCGGACGTCTGCGCGGATGTGCAGACGCGGCAGGAAGAGAACTGCAGACAGTGCGGCGGCGACGAAAAGCGCAACGACCATGCGCGGATGGCGACGGCTCTTTTCGAGCGGTCCAAGCGGAAGTTCCGGAGCGGGACGGCGTCCGCGCAGAACCGGGGGGAGAAGAACCAGCATCAGAATCAAGCTCAGCAAAAGGCTTGTTCCAGCGAAAAATCCGAGCTGGCGGATTGCCTCCATCGGAGAGAAGAGAAAAAGTCCGAATGCCGCGCATGAGGTCGCCATGCTCAGCAGAAGCGGCGGAAGCAGACGGCAGAGGCTGCGGAGCGGAGCGCGCGTGTTCATGGCGGAGTAGATGTGAATGCCGTAATCCAGCGCGACTCCGATGATCACTCCGCCGATCCCGATGGCGAAAAGCTGTGGACGCGGAAAGATGAGAACGGTCAGAGCCGCGGTCAGCAGAGCCGCGAGAAAGGGCACGGCCGGGAGCAGCAGGCTCCGCGGGTCGCCGCGGTAGACGAAGATCACGAGCAGAGGCAGCAGGATGATTGAAAAGAGCGTCACAAGCCCGATGTCGTTCTTCACGACCTGTTCATTCGCAATTGCGCGGCGGTGCGGGAGGATGAGTTCGCTTTTGATTTCATGCGCGAATCCGGCTTCCGCGATTGCCGGTTCGAGAACGGCAAGGAGACGCCGTCCCGACTCCGGATCGGAAACGGGGAGCGAAGTTTCGATGTTGATCAGCAGATGTCTGTGGTCCTCCGTCATGAGAAAAGGGGTATCCATTGCGGCGGAGAATCCGGAGATGGCGCGGAAGCGGTTGAGCGCGGCGTAAACCGGAGAGAGCAGTCCTGGCGGATCGAGCTGAATCATCGCGGCGCGTCCGGTGGAGGTGGGGAGAAGAAGCTGTTTCATGGTTCGCCGAGCCAGTTCCGGAGCCGGCGGCAGTGCGGCGGGTGAGGTGTAGAGCGGAACGTATGCGAAGAGCGCGGAAAGACTTTCCATCGGAGTCCCGCGGAAAAGTTCGCAGTCGACGCGCAGGATTTCCGGTTTATGCGCACGCAGCCTTTCCGCGAGAGCACGGCATTTCTCCGCAAATTCCGGTGTGGAAAAGGGGGCGGGCGAATCGGCGGAAAGCAGAATCATCGCCTTGTTGAACATCGCGGAATCTGCGATTTTGCGATATGCGCGCGCAGATTCGGAACCGTCGGGAAGCATCCGGGCAATGTCGCTTTCAAAATCCGCACGGGAAACGACGAAGAGTGCGGCGGCGAGTGCAAGAACAAGCAGAGCCCCGGCGGCGAACGGACGGCGGAGCTGAGAAAAAAGAATATGACGTAAAAACGAGTTCACTTCTGACGCGGCTGCCATTTCTTTTCCGGGATTTTTTCATTGATGCG
>URNE01000069.1 GCA_900549045.1 uncultured bacterium
AATAACTTCAACAAACAAAAACTCGGACGGTTCACCGTCTGAAAGGAAAGGTTCAGAAAATGTCGAAAGTTTACAAGATTGCGACTCTTCCGGGCGACGGAACGGGTCCCGAAGTCGTGGCGGAAGGCGTCAAGGTCCTTCAGGCCGTTTCCAAAAAGTACGGATTTGAAATGACTTTCACCAACTTCGAGTGGGGCGGTGAAAACTATCTCAAGACCGGCGTGGTTCTTCCCGACGACGCAATCGACCGGCTGAAGAAGTTCGATGCGGTTTTCCTCGGCGCAATCGGAACGCCCAAAGTCGCTCCCGGAATCCTCGAGAAGGGCATTCTCCTCAAGCTCCGTTTCGCTCTCGACCAGTACATCAATCTGCGTCCTGTCAAGCTCTATCCCGGCGTCGTTTCTCCTCTCGCCAACAAGGGACCCGAAGACATCGACTATGTCGTCGTCCGCGAGAACTCCGGCGACGTCTACACCGGTATGGGCGGCGTTTCCATGAAGGGAACCAAGGATGAAGTCGCGATTCAGGAAATGGTCTACAACCGCTTCCAGGTCGACCGCTGCCTGAAGTTCGCTTTCGAACTCGCCGCGAAGCGTCACACGAAAGAGAATCCGTGGCGCGGACTTTCCGAAGAGGACAAGAAGGCCGGCTACACCTCCCAGCTCACTCTCTGCGGAAAGACAAACGTTCTGACCTACTGCTTCGACCTCTGGGAACGCGCGTTCCATGAAATGGCAAAGAATTACCCGACCGTCAAGCTCAACTACTGCCACGTTGACGCCACATGCATGTGGATGGTCAAGAACCCGGAGTGGTTCGACGTCATCGTCACCTCCAACATGTTCGGCGACATCATCACCGACCTTGCCGCCATGACCTCCGGCGGAATGGGCATCTCCGCGGGCGGAAACCTCAACCCCGAGGGCGTCAGCATGTTTGAGCCGATCGGCGGATCCGCTCCGAAGTATACCGGTCTCGGCGTGATCAACCCCTGCGCGGCAATTCTTTCCGCCGCCATGATGCTGGAATACCTCGGCGAACACGAGGCTTCCAGGGACATCGAGAAGGCGGTTGCCTACATTACCGAACACAAGCTCAAATCGCTCTCCGCGGGCAAAATGGGCTACTCCACCAGCGAAGTCGGCGACCTCGTCGTCGCCAACCTCTGACCGGTTTTTCTCACTTCCGGGAACCCTGCGTTCCCGGAAGTCCAAATCGACTAAACCTGCCAGCTCGATTGACAGGTTCAGTCGCTTCGGCATGAAAAGCCCTCTTGCCAAACCCTGTCCACGAAAGAGTGCGCCATGTACGATTTTCAGAAAGCCCAGCGGCTGATCGGCTACACCTTCAACAATCCGGACCTCCTCAGAGAGGCGCTGATGCACCGCTCGTTCGCCACCGAACACAACATCAAATATGACAATCAGAGACTGGAATTTCTCGGCGACGCCGTGCTCCAGATCATTTTGACCGAATACCTTTTCAAACGTTATCCGGAGCTTGCGGAAGGCGATTTGACGAAAATCCGTTCCGCGCTCGCCAACCAAAGCGCACTTGCACAGCTCGCCCTCCGTCTTGATCTCGGCAATGCGCTGATGCTCGGACACGGCGAACAGGAGACGGGCGGCCGAACGCGCGAATCCACGCTCTCCGACACGATGGAGGCGGTTCTCGGGGCGATCATGCTCGATTCCGGCCTGGAAACCGCGCGTCAGTTTTATCTCAAGCTCCTTGCGGAAACCGTTCCGGAGCCTGCGCGGATGCTGCGGGATCTGAACCCGAAGGGCCTGCTCCAGGAGTTCACCCAGAGCAGATTCGGCTGTCAGCCCGAATATCGTCTTCTTTCTGTTTCGGGACCCGACCACAGCCCCGTTTTCCGCGTGGAAGTCTGCGTGCAGGGAGAGGTCGTTACAACAGCGTCCGCGAACAAGCGCAAGACCGCCGAGGGACTCGCCGCCCACGACGCCCTCAACATTCTCCACGAGCGGGAAAAAGAGAAAGAATCCGCAGCCCGTTGAATTTTATTTCATGACAAAATTTGACATTTGCTGAAACGGAACTATATTAAAGACGGCAGTCAATCGTTAGAGCATTTTATCCGGAGCGGGGCGTGAAACCGACGTTAAAAGATGTGGCGAAACTTGCCGGAGTGAACTTTACTCTGGTGTCAAAGTATCTGAATCACAGTTCGCAGGCGCGTATGACGCCGGAGACGCGGGCGCGCATAGATTCCGCCATCAAGGAACTGAACTACCGCCCTTCCGCTTCCGCTCGCACGCTCCGCTGCGGAAAGAGCCGCACGGTCGGACTTGTCTGCGGCGATCTGACGAATGCCTACAGCGCACATTTCGCGAATCTGATTCTGAATTTTCTGCGCGGACGCGGCTATCAGCTTCTTATCGCCGTGCGCGGACCGGAGGCCGGCCGCGCCGCTCTGGATTTTCTCACCGACCGCGATGTGGACGGACTTGTTCTTTCCGGAGCCGACCTCCCCGAAGCCTACTTCCCGAAGCTTCCGACCGCGGTCTATGACACTTCCGTGAACCGCGGCTCGGTGATGAATCCAGACCTCGGGCGCTCCCTCGACGCCGCACTTTCCGGAGTCGACGGACGGATCGCCGGACTTTTCTTCCGCAATTCCGCCTGGAGCGGCGCGTTCCAGCTCGCGGCGCACCGGCGCGGTCTCGAAGCGATGGCGCGTATCCTGCCGTTTGATCTGGAAGCGCGCCTGAAAGAACTCCGCAAAGTCTGCGCAGAGAAGCCGGACTGGATTCTCACCAGCGGCTGGCAGACCCTCGTCATGCTTCAGGATCTGCTCGGCGACGAGTTCCCCGGGTATCGTCCGCATCTGCTTGTTCATGCAAACTGCCGCGGACCTTTCATGAATGCGCCGGAGATCGCGGGCGTGATTCACTCGAACACCGGCGACATGGTCCGGGAGCTCTGTTCCATGCTTCTCAACCAGATTGAAAACAGCGGCGCCGTGCTCGGGAACCGTCTCTTCCCGACCGTGTTCCGCCCCGCCGGCTCCCCGGAGTTTGAAGCCTTGAAAACAAGACATTTCCAGCTTACGTGAAAATTTTTGAATTGCATGGTCAAACGATAGAGCAGTTTTTATGCTTTACAACAGGAGGAAAAGCAGGATGCTGACAAGTGAAATGGTGAAAGCGGCGGCGCTTGCCGCCGGAGCCGACGTCTGCGGAATCGGCGACATGGCGCGTTTTGAGGGTGCGCCTCCGGAGATGGATCCGCGGTACATTTTTCCGGAAGCGACCCGGGTGATCGGCATGGTCTTCCGCATTCCGCGCGGAGTGCAGCGCGGGATCGAAGAGGGAACTCAGTTCTACCAGTACCCTTCGATGGCGTACGGCGGAATCAATGAAATTTTTGCGCCCGCCGTCCTCTACCATGTCGGGAAGCTGATCGAGGACCACGGCTACGAAGCGGCGGTTTACCGCAACACCGGAGCGCGCGGATGCGTTTCGGATATGGACGCCTCGCCCGGCAACACGCTTTCGCCGGAAGAGCAGATTAATGTCATGAACCAGGAGAAGAACAAGACGGCGCATCACCGTTCGGTGCAGTTCACCCGCGCCGTGAGTCCGGAGCAGATGCCGCCGGATCTCCAGTTCCATTTCCGTCTTGCGGCGGTTGCCTGCGGACTCGGCGAGATGGGCTGGAGCAAAATGTTCCTGACTCCGCAGTTCGGTCCCCTTCAGCGCGTGGCGTTCATCTTCACGGATGCTCCGCTCGAACCCGATCCGATGTATTCGGGTCCCGCGCTCTGTCGCCGCTGCATGGCGTGCGTCCGCGAGTGCCCGGGAGGCTGCCTCAGCGCAAAAGAGAGCGTCAAGGTCAATCTCGGCGGAAAGATCTGCGAATGGGGCAAGCTCGACGAGTGGAAGTGTTACGCCTTTTACACGCACGGCGGACGCCACTACAACCCGTTCGTTCCGAAAGCCGTCTGGGACAGGAATGAGAACGGCGATCTGAATCTGCTCGAAGGCAAATGCGCCGCGAATGAATCGGAGATTATGAAGGTCTACACCGCGCTCGAAAAATATTTCCCGACCTGGGTCGGCTACAATATGGCGAAGTGTGGCGGCTGTATCCGCGCGTGCGTCAGCATGCTTGAAAAGAAGGGCGGCTGCATGAACGGACGCTTTGAAAAACCGTTGCGCCGCACCGGCAAAGCCTGGAAAATGGACCGCTGAGGAGAACATTTATGCTGAATGCAAAAATCATCAAGGAAAAGGCTCTTGAATACGGCGCGTCGCTGGTCGGAATCGGCGACATTGCGCATTTTGCGGGGACGGATCCTCAGAGGGACCCGAAGATGATCCTTCCCTGCGCGACCTGTGTCATCGGGTTCGCTTTTCGTGTTCCGCGTGCGCTCTACCGCACGATGAACGACCGTTCCCAGTACAACAACTACACGCAGATCGGTGTGAAATTCATCGACGAGGATCTTTCCGAAATCTTCCTTCTGAAGATGGGCGCGCTGATTGAAAACGAAGGCTACGATGCGTGTCTCCAGCGCAATATTTCAAACTTGCGCATCAAGGGCGACCACTCCACCAATCCGGAGCTTGTGGACACCTACGAACTCGTTCATGCGGAAGCCGTGGCGCCGGGGAAGCCGGCTCCGGACATCATCATGGATTTCAACCAGGCGGCGCAGATCTGCGGGCTTGGCGCGGCCGGCGAATCGGGGCACGTCATCGTTCCGGGGCTCGGTCCGTTCGTTCGCCTCGTCTTCATCGTCACCGATGCTCCGCTGGAGTGCGACGAACCCTTCCGCGGAACGCTTTGCGACCGTTGCGGCGACTGCATCAGGGCGTGTCCCGGACATGCCGTTTCCGAACACGGCACGGATACCTGGCAGTGCGCGGTTTACTATCGCGGCGCCCACAAATCCAATCCGTTCATGACGGATGAATATCTGAAGGACGAGCCCGACCGCGACGCCATTCTGGACGGCGTGAAACGGTTTGACCGCGAATCCGCGCGCGCGATCTATCCGAAGCTCGATTTTCTGCCCAGCCGCCCGACCGGATACGTGGCGTGTCTCTGCGGCAAGGCCTGCGATACCGCGTGTTATAAACATCTGAAGGAGAAAAATCTCTTATGAAAACGCTCAAGGAACAGATTGCTGGCATCATGAAAGCCGAGGGCGCCGATCTCGTCCGTTTCGGCAATATCGAACGCTTCCGCGACCGCACCGCGCTCAAGCTCATGCCGGAGGTCCGCACAGTCGTCTGCGCGGCGTTCCGCCAGCTGCGCGGTTCCCGGCGCGGAATCGAGGAGGGTTCCACCTACTATCAGTATACCACGACAGCCGTCGAAACGCTGGAGGAAGTCGTCATGCCCGCCGCTCTTCTGCGCGGGTGCTGCGTGCTTGAGGAAAACGGTTTTGAGGCGCTCCCTCAAAAGCGCAGCCAGCTCATCATGCAGACGGAAAACGACACGAACCCCGAAGTCGACTACACGGAGATCTACCGCGGGAAAACCGCCGAAAACCAGCTTGATTTCGAGCTCTGCGCAGTAGATTGCGGACTCGGCGAAAAAGGTCTTTCCGGTTCCATCCTGACCGACGACTTCGGTCCGTTCATCCGCTGGTGTTTCATCCTGACCGACGCCGTAATTGAGCCGGACCCGGTGATTGAATCGCATCTCTGCGACCGTTGCGGCGAGTGCGTCAAGGCCTGTCCCGGACATGCCATTTCGGAGGACGGCGTCCTGAACCGCTGGCAGTGCGCGGCCTACTACATGGGGGCGAACCGCAGCAAGAATCCCTTCATGCCGCCTGACGCCTTCGCGAATGATCCGGACCGTCTTGCGATTATCGCGGGCGAGGCGCAGCTCACGCCCGAGCGGGCGCGGGAGGTGATCGACCAGATTCATTTTTACCCGCCGATCAAACACGCCTATCCCGCGAGCATCTGCGGACGCGCCTGCGATACCGCATGCTATATTCACCTGGAGGCGAAAAACGCGCTGAAACGCAAATTCACCTCCCCGTTCCGCAAGCGTCCGGAGTGGAAACTCCCGAACGATGATCTGAAGTAAAAATGAAAAGGAGTCGGTCATGAAATTCTCGGTCGGTTACCAGCCGGACGAACTGTTCCGGCAGAGCGTGCTCCGTCATGCGGATGCGGTTCGCGAACTCTATTTCCCGTGGGGCGGATTTTCCACGGGACGCGGCGTTTCCGCCGGTTCCGCGTTTCAGCGGAAACTGGAAGAGGATCTGACGGCATACTCCGCCGCCGGACTTTCGATGAACTGGCTCCTGAACGGCAACTGCTACGGCCGTTACGCACAGTCCCGCGCGTTCTTCCAGAAGGTCGGCGACGGCGCGGACGAACTGAAGACGCGGTTCGGTCTGCGCTCCGTCACAACCGCGTCGCCGCTGATTGCCCGTTTCCTGAAAAACAACTTTCCGGAACTGGAAATCCGCGCATCGGTGAACATGGAGACCGGTACGCCGGAGGCGGTCGAATATCTGCTCCCGTGGTTCGATTCATTCTATCTCAAGCGCGAATACAATTACGATTTTGCGCGTCTGAAACGGATGCGCGAATTCACCCGGGCGCGGGGAAAGAAACTGTTCCTGCTTGCGAACAGCGGGTGCCTGAACTTCTGTTCCGCGCGGACCTTTCACGATAATCTGGTGGCGCATCAGCACGAGATCGCGGAGATGGACAACGCCCTTGACTTCCACGGCATCTGCCATCTGTTTCTCAAGGACGGGAAGCACGGAAGGAATCTGCTTTCACACACGAATTTCATCCGTCCGGAGGATGTCGCCCGGTTTGAGCCGTGGTGCGACGGCATGAAGCTTGCGACCCGCACCAGCCGGAATCCGTCGCTGATTGTGGAAGCGTACGCCTCCGGTTTCGCGCACGGGAATCTTCTGGATCTGACCGAACCCGCGCACGCCGGACATTTTCATCCGAACATTCTGCTGAGCGGGTGCATTCCGGCGGACTGGCTGGAACGCCGATGGCGTTGCGGAAAAACGTGTGAAAGCTGCGGCTGGTGCGCGGAGATTCAGGCGCGTGCGACGGTTTCCCTGAATCCGGAATTCTGAATTCAGCGGGCGATGCGCTCAAGCGTCTTGCGGATGCGCGGATTCCCGCCGCTGAACTGCCGGTCGGCGGCTTGAATGAGTTCGTACGGACGCACCCGGAGTATGAATTTTCCCTTTTCGGTTTTGAGGCTGGCGACGCCTGCGCGCACCACCTTTTCGGCAGGGGAGCCGCGGTACTCTTTATCCAGCTGTTTTTCCAGAACATTCTGAATGGCGGCGCGCGGAAGCGGGAACGCTCCGGCATGACAGGAGACAATCCGCACATTCAGTTCGCCGTTCACCACCTCCGCGTAAAAACGGATGCGGAGATTGATGAAGCGTCCGAACGGCGTGTTTCTGCCGAGGTCATACGGATAGAGCAGCGTGAAGACGCCTTTTGAGAGTTCGAGTCTGCTGTTTTTCAGTTCCTGCGGAGCCTGCGCCGCAGTTGCGGAGAGCATGCTGGAATTGGAGAGCAGGGCGTTCATCTCCGGCTCGGTCAGCTCCAAAACGGTTTCGCTTCCCGCGGGCTGGTGCGCCGCCTGCTGAATGCTCCGGTTGAGCGACTGCATCGCGGTCATGGTCGACATGAAATCAAGCGGAGCCGGATTCCGTGAAGTGATGGCGGTTTCGTCAATCAGCTTCGCCGCGCAGAAAGACACTCCCGCAAGGAACAGAAACAGCAGGAAGAGCGGGAGCAGAACGCACAAAAACAGTTTGCGCGGCTTCATCAGCAGATCTTTCTCGGGATGCGTGCTTCCACGAACACGGCGGCGCGCAGATAAATGAGATCGGTCGGCGATGCGCTGAAGTTCTGCGGATCATTGAAGATCAGCTCCTCCGCATTGATGGACGGAGTGAAACGGATGCCGTCAACAAGTTCCGGAGCGAATTTCGCAATTGCCGTGCGATCCTTTTCCAGCGCCGCGGCGGAGCGTCCTGCGAGAAGTCCGGCGAGTTCTTCGGGTTTCTGCAGAACGGCGGTGAAGCCGTCGGGCTGATATGAGCCGTCTTTCAGCACCATGCCGTAGACAAGCAGCTCGGAGCGGCGCCCGTCAAAGACCGCTGCAGCCTTTTCGGGAAAGTTTCCGGCAAACGCTGTGCGGATGAGTCCCGCCGCGGAGGGAACGCCGCGGATTTTGAGTTCCGGATGACCGTAGGTAAGGCCGCTGACGAGCGCGGCGGCGACGCGCAGCCCGGTGAATCCTCCGGGACCTGTCCCGACGCTCCATTCGGTGATGCCGGCGAGGGGTGTTCCCGCCTGTTTTGCCGCAAGCTCAAGACGCTCCGGAAGCGCGGAGGCGTCGTGTCCGTTCAGCATGATTTTTTCAGTGAAGAGTACGTTATTCTGTTCATCGGCGAGAGCGAGAGACGCTTCGTTCCACGAGAAATCCAGAGCCGCCCGAATCGTTTTCTGTTTCATGATAAAAATCTCCGTTTCCGGTAAAGATAGCGCTTTTTTGCGGAAATTCAACTGAGGAAGTTCAGAAAACGACGACTTTCAGCAGCCAGCTGAGCGGGAGGACGACCATTGCGAATGCGGTGGATTCAGGCCATGTGCGCGCGTTTGTCATAACAGCGGTGAAACGCAGAAGGAATATGGTTGCGAGAATCCAGCCTGCGTACGGGATGAGAAAGAGCGCGGTGAAAATCAGAGCAAACGGAGCCAATGCTCCGAGCGGGAATTTGATCTTCATCTGCTCCGCCGTAAATTTGGAAAGCATGAGTTCAATGATGAAGAAGACCAGCGCTTTCAGAATAAAAAGAACAACTGTCATGAGAC
>URNE01000070.1 GCA_900549045.1 uncultured bacterium
TTCGCCGCTTGTTCAGATAAAACTGAAACCCGGAGAAATTATTCGGGCTTGATTTCGACCACAGCCGTTTTTGCAACGAGTTTGCCGAGGCGGGATTTCTTTCTGTTCGCCTGGTTCTTGTGCATTGCGCCTGCCTTGACGGCTTTGTCGAGAGCGGCATACTGGCTCTTGAGCATATCGCTTGCAGCGTTTTTGTCGCCGGCTTCAACGGCGGCTCTGAGTTTCTTCTCGGTGGTCCAGAGAGCGTTTCTGGTGGCTTTGTGTCTGAGACGGGCTCTTTCGCTCTGAGCGAACGTCTTCACAGCGGACTTTCTGACATCTTTTCCCGGCATTTTATACCTCTTGTTTATGTATGTTCTTTGCGTCAAGCATTGTCAAAAACCTTAATATAACACGCGTTTCCCGTTTTTTCAAATCGAAAACTTTTTTTTCTGTAAAAAAGTTCGAGAAAAACAGGTTCGCACGCTGTACAAGGTTTCTGTTTTTCAATTGTTCTTTTTCTCTTCCGTCTTTTTCTCCGCCTTCAGGGCGCGGAGTTTGGACTGGGCGGAACGGATGGCGGAACGGGTGGCGACGTCGTTCGCGTAATCCAGAGCGTTCATCTCTTCGTTGCTGATCGCCATGACGTCGCTGCCCTGCAGAACAAGGTATTCCGCAATCTCCGGACGCGAACGGCGGGCGGCCCACATCAAAGGCGTGTAGTTGCGGTCGATGATGCCGTTGCGCGCAAAGAACTTGTAGACGCCTTCCATGTTGAGCACCTCCGTTGCTTTGTAGGCCAGGGAAAGGGAGTTGTGGAGATCGACTCCGCGCTCCGTCAGAAGTTTGACCCAGTCGAGCTTGTTGCGGTCGATTGCAATTGTCATCGCGGCCTGGCCGAGCGGCTGGAAATCTTTTTCCCGGTAGCTTGGGATTTGATTCAGCAGGTAAAGCGCCGTGTCCGGCTGGCCGTTGCGCATTGCGGCCAGCAGCGGGGAATGCTCCAGGTCAAGCGGGGCGGGCATCAGGTCGTTCCGGCGCGAAAGGAGCTGTTTCAAAAGCTCCGGTCCGTTTTCCGGCGCGAGCGCCGCATAGACGACGGCGTTTCTGCCGAGCTCGTCTTTCAGGGCGGGATCCGCGCCGTGTTCCAGAAGAAGTCCGACGTTTTCCAGTTTTCCGAGGCGTGCGGCTTCCATCAGCGGAGTGCGTCCGCAGTGTCCGGGGGCGTTGACGGACGCGCCGCGTTTGAGGAGCATCCGCAGAATGTTCGGTTTCGAGATTGCGGCAGCCGCATGGAGCGCGGTTTCGCCATGCGCGTCTTTCAGATTCGGATCTGCTCCGTGTTCCAGCAGAATTTCCGTCAGGACGAGGTCCTGTCTGGCTGCGGCGGAAATCAGGTACGGAACGCCGTTCCGGGTGGTTCCGTTCGGGTTCACTCCGCTGTCCAGCATTGTACGTGCGAGATCGGCGTTGGAGCGCAGAAGGGCGATTTCCATGCGGGTCTGCTGCGGCGTGGGCGGCGGAAGAGGTTCGGGTTTTGTGGTGCAGCCGGCGAGAAGCATCAGGGCGGCCGCGGCGGAAATGAGGCGGTTCATGACTCTTTCTCCTTTCTTGCCGAGGCGCGGAGCTGTCCGCAGGCGGCGGAGGAATCGGCTCCTTTTTCCACACGGACCGTAACTTTGACTCCGGCGGATTTCAGTGTGTTCTCGAAGCGTTTGATGGTTTCTTTCGAGGGGCGTGTGAACGCGCCGTTGGCTTTGTTGTACGGGATCAGGTTGATTTTTGCATCGGCTTCTTTTGCGAGTTTTGCAAGGCGCGCGGCCTGCTCGGCGGAGTCGTTGATCGAATCGAGCATGACGTATTCGAAGGTCAGCAGACGGGTTGTGGCTTCGCGGTGAAGCTTGCACGCCTGGATGATGTCGCGGATGTCGCGGCGGAACTTGGTCGGAATGAGCAGCGCGCGGGTCTTGTCGTCGGGAGCATGAAGCGAAACGGCGAGGTTCCACTGGCGTCCGTGGAGCGCGAGCTGTTTGATGCCCGGAGTCCAGCCGCTTGTGGAGATTGTGACGCGGCGGGCGGCGAGGGCGACGCGGTCCGGATCGCAGATGCGTTCGAGCGCGGCGATCAGATTGTCGAGGTTGAGCAGCGGTTCGCCGATGCCCATGACGACGACGTTGTCGGGCAGGGAGTTGATTTTGCGGCAGGCGCAGAAGAACTGTTCGACGATTTCCCCGGCGGCGAGGTTGCGGACGAATCCGCCTTTTCCGCTGGCGCAGAAGGCACAGTGGACGGGGCAGCCGACCTGTGTGCTGAGGCAGAATGTCATGCGTCCGTCGGCGGCGGGAATGAGTGCGCATTCGATGAACTCGCCGTCGTGCAGACGCAGCAGAAGTTTTCCGGCCCCGTCGGAGGAGAAGTGTTCTTCGGCGATGGAGACGGAGTCGCAGAGGAATGCTTCATGGAGTCTCCGGCGTGCGGTCTGGGAGAGGTCGGTCATGGAATCCGGGTTGACGGTCCAGCGTTTGGAGACCCAGCGTTCGATCTGTTTTGCGCGGTAGGATTCCACGCCGTTGTTTTTTGCGAAGTCCGCAAGTTCCTGCGCGGACGCCATTGCGAGGTAAGGTTTTTTTTCCGCAGTCATTGTTTGTTGTCCTGTTCGTTGCCCTGTCTGAGTTCCCCTTTCCAGAGGTTCAGGTTTTGACGCCGGTACTCCCGGCTGAAAATATTTTTCCATACCCGGTCCGGACGGGCCGGAACATCGGGGGAGAGAACGTAAATGGTCTGCTCTTCGGAGGGAAGTTCGGAGACTGTTTTCATGGTCCGGACGCGTGCGCCCGAGTAGAAGCCTTCGGAGTAGAGGCCGCGCAGAGCGGCGTTTTTATAGATGAGGACCGGCCCCGCCGTTTCCTTCGCCAGCGCGTCGCGGAGGGCGTATCCGAGTTCGGAACGTGAACGGTCTGTTTTGGAAGGAATGATCACGCTCCAGTTGAGCAGGAGGACGGCGGTCATCAGAAGAACGAAGTTCTGCCAGACGGGAGTTCCGGGCCGCATCCGGCGGAGAATCAGCAGCAGGGAAAGCAGAAGTGCGGATGCCGGATAAAGCCAGACGCAGAGGAAATAGACCGGCTGTGTCTTGAAGCTGAACTGCGGGAAATCGATATGCAGCGCATGGCGCAGTCCGGGGAAGAGGTGATAGAGCAGGACCGCCGCGGAACAGACGAGCAGAAACCATGCCGCCGCCCTGATGATTTCCTGATACAGCACGCCGTAACGCCGGACTGCGATCCAGTAGTTCAGTGCAAGCAGAACAGCGAACGGCGGAACCAGATAGATGAATTCGCGTCCTTCGAGCCCCGGAGTAAACCAGAGCAGGGCGGCGAGTACCGTGAACAGGGTGCGCAGGTATTTCCCGAGCAGCGGATTCTTGTCGAGCGTGATGAGTGCGGGACAGAAGGGCGCCCACACGAACAGGCTCCACGGAAAAAGGCGGATCATGAAGTCGATCGGGAAGAGGGCGATCTGAGTCAGATATTCGCTCCAGCCCGGCAGGGGATCGGGATCGGGGCGGAAGGGACCTTCGAATCCCGCCTTCAGCCGTGCTCCGCCCCAGAGCAGAATGAACAGCGCGGTCAGCAGAAAGCCGATCGCGAATCCGTAGCCGCGCGGCTTGCCTTTGAGCGAGAGGGGACGGCGCAGGAAGAGCAGCGGAACAATCAGCATCACCAGCGCCTGCCATCCGCCGGCGTAAAAGGTCAGTCCGGCAATGGCGCCGATGAGAATCCATGCAAGGTGCCAGCGTCCGCGCCATGAAGCGAAGTCGAACCAGACCATCCAGGCGGAAAAAACTCCGAGTGCGGTCAGAATGGCGGGAATGCCGTTCGGGAGCTTGTCGATCACGACGAGCGAAGAGAGCATGACCGCGGTTCCGACGGTTGCGGCGGAAATTCCGGCCGCGCGGTAACAGGTGATGAAAATCACGATGCAGAGGACCAGCAGGGAGAGGCCGGGAATGAGGCGCAGACAGTATTCCAGTCCGAGTCCTGTGCAGGAGAGCGCTTTTGCCAGGAGCGGGTAGAGCGGGTATGCGCCGTGTGCGGATTCTCCGTGAATCCTCAGCACGGGGAGGTTCGAATCCAGCTCTGCGATCATCGCGGTGTACGCGCCTTCGTACCAGGAGAGATCGCGCAGGCCGAGGAGCCACGGAGAGACGGCAAGAAGGAACGTCGCACAGAGCAGAATCAGCGCGGCGGCAAGGTTCGTTTTTCGTTCTTCATAAATCATGGGCTAGCGGATGCGCGGTTCAATTTGTCCTCTGGAACCGACGCGCGGAGTTTCACCCGAGGGATCCAGCCGGTCGACGAGGGTTGCGGTTCCGGTTGCGCGGACGAGTATGTCAAACGTTTTCGCCGGCGCGGCTCCGCGTTCCCAGGGGCGGCGGTATTCGAGTTTGATGCCCGCCTCGCCGGGACCCGCCACGGCGAATGTATAGATTTTGACGGCGGGAGCGCCTGTGAAATCCGGCGGAGTATCCGGCAGGTTCTCATAGCGTTCCCCCGTCATGCGCAGAACGCCCATGTCGGGCAGTGCGCAGCTCCAGGAATATCCGGTCGACGGATTCGCGGAGAGACGGAGCTCCAGAGTGTCGCCGACTTCAGCTTCGAGTATCCGTCCGGAGTCCTTTTCCGTCAGCACAAGCTTTCCGCTCCCGCGGAAGATTCCGCAGGAGACGCTGAAAAGAACCGTCAGCAGAAGGACGGCAAGCTGTGCGGTTTTCCGGATCATGCTTCCCTGCTTTCGGGAAGGAGATGGTTGCGGACGTAGTCTGCAACGGTCTTTTCGAGCGGATGCGCGCCGCGTCCGGTGTTCAGGGCGTTGAATTTGGTCATGTCGGCTTTGGTGAAGTACTGATACTTGCCTTTGAGCGTGTCTGGCATGTCGATGTAACGGATGTCCGGCGTTTTCCCGAGAGCGTTGAAGACGGCGGTTGCGAGGGCGTTCCAGCTTTCGGCGCGTCCGCTGCCGATGTTGTAGATGCCTTTTGCGTTGTGCTCCATGAGGGCGAGGATCATCTGCGCGACGTCTTTGACATAGATGAAGTCGCGTTTCTGTTCGCCGTCCGCATATTCGGGGCGGTCGGAGCGGAAGAGTTCGACGTAGCCGCGCGAGGAGATCTGTTCAAAGGAACGCAGAACCATGCTGCGCATCGGGCCTTTGTGCTTTTCGTTGGGGCCGAAGACGTTTGTGAACTTCATGCCGGTGATGGAGCGGAGAATTCCGGTGCGTTTCGCCCAGAGGTCGAACATGAGTTTGGAGTAGCCGTACATGTTCAGCGGACGCAGCTCGTGCATCTTTTCTTCATCGTCGACATAGCCGTGTTCGCCTGCGCCGTAAGTCGCTGCGCTGGAAGCGTAAAGGAAGTGTGCCTGACTGGAGACCGAGAATGCGGCGAGCTCCTTGGTGACGTTGAAATTGTTGTCGGCGAGGTAACTGGCGTCGCGCTCGGTCGTGGAGGAACACGCGCCGAGATGGAAGACCGCCTTGATACCGGCGTCGTTGAATTTTCCTTCATGGAGGAGGCGGCGGAAGATATCCTTTTCCAGGTAATCGGTGAACTGGAGGCCGCGCAGGTTTTTCCATTTTTCGGAAGTTCCGAGATGATCGACGACGAGGATGTCGTCCTCGCCCGCTTCGTTCAATGCGGCGACCACGGCTCCGCCGATGAGTCCCGCTCCGCCGGTAACGATGTACTTCATTTTTCACCACCATCCGTCGGTGAACACCGACTTGTTGCGATTTTCATAAATGGTTTCGCTTCTCCGTCCGCCGTCGCGCCACGGGAAGACCTGATAATTGTCGAGCTGTCTGGAATCCATGCGGTGGAACCGCTTGTCTTCCTCCTGCTGTTTCGCCATGAATTTTTTCCAGCCGCTTTCGGTGGAAACGTCCTCCCGTTTCGGCGGCTTTTTTGCGGAATCGGTTGAGGCGCATCCGGCAAGGAGCAGGGCGTAAAGAAGAATCGGAAAGAACTTCATGCGGAACCTCCTTAAATATGTTTGATGAGGACCATGGTCTGATCGTCCTCCTGATCTTTCGGAACCTCGGAGTAGGAGTCGACAGCCTTCATGATGGTGTCGATCGTGCCTTCAAGGGAGTCGCCGCGGACACAGCTGTTCTTGTAGATTTCAGTGAGGCGCGGGATGCCGAAGAACTCGTCGCGTTCGTTGGTCGCTTCATTGATGCCGTCCGTGAACATGAGCATGGTTGTCTGCGGGGTGACTTCGGTGCAGAGGGTGTCGAAATCGGAGAGTTCGGAGGGGAGCAGACCGAGCGCGGAGCCGTCCGGGTTGATTGCGCGCGTGTGTTCGCGCAGGTAAAGCAGGAGCGGCGTGTGACCCGCACGTGCGTACTCGATGGTCGATTCCTTCTTGTCGATCAGGCAGCAGCCGAGGGTGATGTAACGTTCGTCGACGGTGTCGCGGTAGAGATTCGTGTTGAGTTCCCGGAGGAGCGCCTTGAGCGAGGTGAAGTGTCCGATGTTGGCGCGGATGAACGAGCGGGTCATTGCCATGATCATGCAGGCGGGAATTCCCTTGCCGCAGGCGTCGCCGATGACGACCAGCAGACGGTCGTCGTCGATCTGCACGAAATCGTAGAAATCTCCGCTGACCTCTTTCGAGGCGCGGGTGAAGGCGTGGATGATGAAGCGTCCCCACATCGGGAAGCGTTTCGGCATGAGGGAGAGCTGGAGATTGCGCGCGAACGTCAGTTCCTGATTGATGCGCTGCTGTTCGCTGAGGGTCGAGTAAACCTGGATGATGTTCTGTGCGAGAACCACCTGCGAGGCGATGAATTTGAAACGCCCGAACTGTTCGGTTGTGAACGGCATGTCCATGCGTTTGCTGTTGACCGCGCAGATGACGCCGGAGACCTGTCCTTCATTGACGAGGGGGACGGCCATGAGGGAGTGGATCGGAACGGCGGAGTTGAGAAAATCGCTGATGCGCGGGTCGACGGTCGGGTCGGGGAGAAAAACGTCTTCGCGTTTTTCCGCCACTTCGCCGATGAAGCCCGTTCCGATTTTGCAGCGTTCGCGCTTCAGGGTTTCGAGAATGTATTTCGGTTTTGTGAGAACGTAGTCGCCCGCACGGCGGTTGGAGAGCAGAGGGAACGCCCCGAAGACGCCGACTGCGCGGAGGTATTCTCCTTCAAGAGCGAATACGCAGACGGATTGCGCTTCGACGAGGTCGCCGACGTAGCGCGCGGCGGTGTTCATCCAGGTGTCGACTTCATCGTTGCCGCGGAGGTTCCGCGCGAAAATGTCCATGAAGCGGGTGGTTTCCGCGCGCTTGTGGTAGGAATCCGCGAGTTTTTTCCGCAGAATCATGATGCGGATCCGCATGTGCGCGCAGTAGACGATCAGAATCGCGAGAATTGCGATCAGAATCGTAAAACTGTAAATTGTCGTATTCAAAATTCAAGCCTTCTTCTGTCTCCGGAGAGACTTTATTGCACAAACGGGCGTTTTTCAAATTGCGGAACCGTTTTTTCCGGAAAAAACATCAGCCGAGAATGCGTTCCATGCTGTGGATGGCGTTGTGCATGAGCATGGCGATGGTCATGGGGCCGACTCCGCCCGGGACGGGGGTGATCGCATAAGCCTTCGGAGCGACTTCGTCGAACGCAACGTCGCCGACGATGCGGTATCCCTTTGCCGACGAAGCGTCCGGAATGCGGTTGATTCCTACGTCGATGACCACGGCGCCTTCCTTCACCATATCGCCCTTTACGAATTCCGGTTTGCCGATCGCCGCGACGATGATGTCCGCGCGGCGGAGTTCCTCCGCCAGATCGCGCGTGCGGGAATGACAGAGCGTAACGGTCGCATCCGCTCCTTTGCCGGAGAGCAGGCACATCATCGGTTTGCCGACGATATTGGAGCGTCCGAGAACCGCGGCGCGTTTGCCGGAAGTCGGAATCTTATAGTATTTCAGCAGTTCCATGACGCCGGCAGGCGTGCAGGGAAGGCTGCCTGTCAGGTCGCCCTGAAGCATCCGCCCGGTGTTGTACGGATGAAAACAGTCGACATCTTTTTTCGGATCAATGGCGAGGATGATTTCTTCTTCGCTGATCTGCGGCGGTGGCGGGGACTGGACGAGTATTCCGTGAATTTCCGGATTCTTGTTCAGCGTGTCGATGACGTCAAGCACCTGCTGCTGAGTGGAATCTTTCGGGAGCACGATTTTTTCGGAATAGATGCCGAGCTCGCCGCATTTTCTGACTTTGGAGGAGACATAAACCTGGGATGCGGGATCGTCGCCGACGAGCACGACTGCGAGACCGGGGCGGCTGCCGTATTTTTTTGCGAGTTCCTCGCACTTCCGTGCGTTTTCCGCATTTACCGCGGCGGCGACCGCCTTGCCGTCGATGATGATTTCCGCCATTATTTCTTCTCCGTCTTGTTCAGGGTGTCGATTTTTTTCTGCAGCGCTTTGATTTCTTCATCCAGCTGAAGGAGCCTGTCGTTGATTTCCCGGACGTCCTTTTTCGTATCAAGCGCGAGGGCGAGATTGCGGTGCATGATCATGATGTTGTCGTGCATCCGCTTGAGATTCTTGTCGGTGCGGATGTGCTTCATCCTGGTCTCGGTCAGATTCCGCATCTCTTTGGTCCGCTGAGCTTCCGCCACGGCCAGACGGCCCTTCAGCAGCACGGGGTCCTGATCCGGTGAGACTGCCGGAAGAAGTGCCGGCGGAAGAAGCAGGACGAACAAAGCAAAAATATGTTTCATGACTTAAACCTTCCATAGTTTCCTGACAAGATACTCTTTTTTTGCGATTTTTCAAGTCGTTCCTTTTGTTTTTT
>URNE01000071.1 GCA_900549045.1 uncultured bacterium
AAAAAACGGATTTTCCGTTTATATTTTCCTGGATGGGAACTGAATGAAAAGGAGAATCCGGATATGAAATCTTATTCCGCCGAACGGATGCGCGGGCTGGACCGCCGCACGATTGATGAATATGGAATTCCTGGGGTGACCCTGATGGAAAACGCGGGAAGCGCCGTTACGCGCGCCGCGATCCGCCTTTCCGCCGCTGTTTCCGAACCGGAGTTCGTGATTCTCGCGGGGAAGGGGAACAACGGCGGGGACGCGTATGTCGTTGCGCGTCAGCTGTTTGAACGCCACTGTCCGATCCGTCTTTTCATGGCGGCGCGTCCGGACGAGCTTTCCGGCGACGCCGCGGAGATGTTTGAAGCCATGCCCGCCGAACTCCGCAATGCCGCGCTTTTCGATTTTCAGCCGGATGACCTCAATGAACACGCGGTCGTGATTGACGGTCTGCTCGGAACCGGAATGCGCGGGGAGGTGCGGGAGCCGTTCGCGAGCTGGATCCGCTTTGTCAACGGTTCCGGCGCGCCCGTGCTGGCGATTGACATCCCCTCCGGTTTGAATGCGGACGACGGTTCCGCATCGGTCTGCATCCGCGCGGATCTGACCGTTACGATGGCGGGAGTGAAAACCGGAATGCTGACCGGGAAGGGGCCTGCCGCGTGCGGCCGCGTGGAGGTCGCGCGCATCGGCATTCCCGACGAATATCTGGAAGAGGCGGCGGACGGCGTGTCCGTTTTCACCGCGTTCGACGCCCGCGCGCTGCTTCGCCGCGAACCGTTCGACACCTTCAAGAACCAGCGCGGACACCTCGCGGTGATCGGCGGGTCGCGCAACTATGCTTCCGCTCCGTTCCTCGCCGCGGAAACCGCTCTGCGGAGCGGAAGCGGACTCGTCACGGTTCTGCTGCCGGAAACGGCGGAAATTCACTGCGTTGTCCGCAAGGCGCTGATTGTGCGCAGACTGGAAACGGGCGGTCTTCCGGCCTTCAGCGCGGCTTCGGTTCCGGAACTGGAAGAGGAATTGGAAAACAAATCCGCGCTTGCGGTCGGTCCCGGCATGATGCATCGTCCGGAGAGTCTTGTTTTTCTGCGGCGCGTGATCCGGAGCGGGGCTCCGCTGGCGCTCGACGCGGACGCGCTGAATCTGATCGCCGCCGATCCCTCGCTTCTGGAAGCGCATGGCGGATCGGTTGTTCTGACTCCGCATCCCGGCGAGATGAGGCGTCTTCAGGAGGCGTTCCGTCTGAACGGGGAAAAATCGCGCGTGGAACAGGCGGTCGATCTGGCGGTGCGCACGGCGTGCACGGTGGTTCTGAAGGGCTGCCGGACGGTGGTGGCGAATCCGGATGGAGTCTACAGCCTGAACATGAGCGGCTGTCCCGCGCTTGCTACGGCGGGAAGCGGCGACGCGCTGACGGGGCTTTGCGGTTCGTTTCTCGCGCAGGGGTATTCCGGGTTCGATGCGGCGCGGCTTGCGGTGTTCATTCACGGTTGCGCCGGCGAATTGCTCTCGCCGTGCGGTTCGCGCGGAGTGATTGCGGACGACCTGGCGTCCGCGTGTGCACGGGCGATGCACCGGATTCTTCCGGTGGTCTGAGGGGTTATTTCCGCTTGACCGTCATCAGGACGATTTCGGGCGGAACGCCGTAGCGGATGCGCAGAAGCGAGGTCCCGAGGCCCGAGGTCGTGTAGACTTTGCGTCCGTTGTGCTTCGAAAAGCCGCGGACGATGCCGTAGTCGGAATAGATTTTCACCGGTCCGTACAGCGGAAGCACGATCTGTCCCCCGTGGGTATGACCGGAGAATGCCAGGGCAAAACAGTTCCTGGATTCGACTGCATCGTCCGGGACATGTGCCAGCAGAAAGACCGGCGCGTCCGGTTCCGCTTTGCGGAGCATATGGAGCCAGTTGTCGGGGTACTGTTCGTCGAGCCCCGCAATCACCAGCCCGTCCGGTCCGCGGCGGACGGTTTCCATTTCATTTTGCAGAACGGTGATCCCGTTTTTCCGGAGCGTTTCCGCGACGCGCCGGGCGCCGAGGTGCCGTTCGTGGTTTCCCATGACGGCGAAGCGTCCATCGGGCGCATTCAGCTTCGCGAGTTCGTCTCCCGCCTGCCTGATGACCGCCGCGCTCTCTTTTGTTTTGCGGTCGACGAAATCGCCGAGGAGGAAGATGACGTCGGGCTTCTGTTCGTTTGCCAGCGCGACGGCGCGGCGGAAGAGCGAAAGATCATCCGGATCCGTCGTCAGATGAAAGTCGCTGAGAATCGCGATTTTCCATCCGTCGAACGCTTCGGGGAGCCCGGGGATTTCCACGGACTCTTTGATGAGGACGAGTTGCTCGGGTTCCACGAAGACCGCGTGCCAGCAGCCCTGAACGAATCCGAAGAGGAAGAGCAGAAGAAAAACTGCGAGCGTTTTGCTCAGGATGCGCATGATTTTCTTCCGCATGATTGTTTCTCTCAGTCGTCGAATTCCGACGCCATGTCGTTCAGGGTTCCGGCTGCGATGTGTTCGCGGATGCGCTTGGTCAGATCCATGAAGTAATGGATGTTGTGAAGCGTGATGAGGCGGATTCCGAGAATTTCATTGACATTCATCAGATGCCGGACGTACGCTTTGGTGAAGTGGGTGCAGCAGTAGCACGAACAGCCCGGATCGACGGGGGTGAAATCCTCGCGGTATTTGCCCGCCTTGACCGGAATGGTTTTCCCGCCGCGCACGAATGCGGAGCCGTGGCGGGCGAGACGGGTCGGCATGACGCAGTCGAACATGTCGACGCCGCGGCGGACGCCCTCATAGATCTGCTTCGGGGTGCCGACGCCCATGAGGTAGCGCGGCTTGTCCATCGGAAGAAGCGGGGTGACCCATTCGAGACACTCGAACATCGTCTCCTCGGATTCACCGACGCTGAGGCCGCCGATGGAGTAGCCGTCGAAGCCGATTTTCACGAGTTCCTTTGCGGAGCGTTCGCGCAGGTCCCGGTAGGTCGAACCCTGCACGATGCCGAACAGCTGCTGATGATCCTTGAGCTTCTGTTCGCGCGACATGAGCTCCCAGCGGAGGGTCACGTCGAGCGATTTCGCTGCGTCTTCGTACTTGCAGGGATACGGGGTGCATTCATCGAACGACATGACGATATCCGAGCCGAGCGCGCGCTGAATCGCCATGGATTCGCGCGGCCCGAGGAAGAAGCGCGTGCCGTCGATGTGCGACGCGAATTCCACGCCGTCGGGTTTCATCTTGCGGAGATTGGAGAGGCTGAAGACCTGGAATCCGCCGCTGTCGGTGAGAATGGGGTGGCGCCAGTCTTCGAACTGATGCAGTCCGCCCGCTTTCTCAATGAGCTCCGGACCCGGACGCAGAAAGAGGTGATAGGTGTTGCCCAGAATGATCTGGACATTGAGTTCTTCGAGTTCGCGCGGGGACATCGCTTTCACGGTCGCGCGTGTTCCGACGGGCATGAACACCGGGGTGTTGACAACGCCGTGCGCGGTGGTCAGACGGCCGAGTCTCGCGCCGGAGGCCGGATTCTGGCAGAGCAATTCAAAGTTGTTCATCAGAGTGCGATCATTTGAGATTTAAGAGTTTTGAGCTGTTCTTCGGTTGTGCCGAGGGCCGCGGCGAGAGCGTAGGCGAAGTCGAACGCCGCGCCCGGCCCCTTGCCGGTGACGACGTTCCGGTCGGTTTCCGCGCGCGATCCGGTGTAGACGAGCCCGGGAGCCATCTGTTCCGAACCCGGATACCCCGTTACGCGGCGTTCCCCTGTGATTCCGGCTTTGTGCAGAACGATCGGCGCGGCGCAGATCGCGGAAACGGTTTTTCCGCTTTCATAGAGTTTGCGGAGCAGTGCGATGACGGCGGGACAGTCCCGCAGATTGGTTGAACCGGGCATTCCCCCGGGCAGAAAAACGGCGTCGAGCGAATCCGCGTCGAGATCCGCGATTCCGCATTGCGGCGTGGCGCGGATCCCGTGGGCGCCGGTGACGGTTCCCGGTTTGATTCCGGCGGTGATCACCTCGTATCCGAGACGTTTCAGAATATCGGACGGTACGACAGCTTCGATTTCCTCGAATCCGTCGGCGAGCAGAACGGCGACAGTTTTCATTTTGACTCCCTGCAAAGTTTGATTCGTGCGGGCAGAACCTCACGCGCTTTCGCGCAGAGTTCTTTCAGCAATGTAAACGCAAACGGCGAATTTTCAAGTCCGTCGGCGAGAAGTTCAAGACACGGCGCGGCGTAATCCAGATATTTCATTTTCCCCTTGGTCAGCGAGAGGAAACCGTAGGCTCCGAGCGCCTGCATGCTGCGCTGGAGCGAGGCGAGCGCATAATGCCGCCGGAACTCCTCCGCATTCACCGGATAGGCCAGTCCTGCAAGTGCGGCGCGGTACTCTTCACAGAGTGTATCGCGCATGGCTGCGGGGATGTTCATGTACGGGTCTTTCAGCAGAGCCGCAAGGTCATACGCATAAGGCGCGAGCCGCGCACCCTGATAATCGACAAAACGGATTCTGCCGTTGTGCTCCAGAATGTTCTGGGACTGGAAGTCGCGGTGGATCAGCAGATACGGCGCGCGCTCGTTCTCCTGCGCCAGCAGAAGCAGTTCGCGGTCCAGCTCCGCATTCTCCGTTCCGCTGAATTCGAATCCGCAGAGCCGGCGGAAGAAATTTTCGCGGCAGTAGCTGGTCTCCCAGAGCAGAAGCGGACGCGCAAAGACGCGGATCTCCTGCGCATCTGCGTCGAGCGCGGCGGTTCCTCGAACCTGGAACTCCGCGAGCGCGCGGACGATCCGGCGGTAAAGGTCCAGATTCTCCGTTTCGCGTCCATGCGCGATGCGCCAGATCGTGCGGTCGCCGAGATCCTCCATCAGAACGGTGAAGGTCGCAGGGTCGCTCTCGTAAATTTCCGGCGTGAAGAGATTATGGCGGTTGAAGAAACGTCCGAGCTGCACGAAACGTCTGAAGTCGGCGTCTTTCGCACTGGAGATCATCAGGATTTTCGAGGGTTCGCCCGTGCGCCGGAACCGGAGGAAACGCCGGTCGGATCCCTGTTCCTCCAGCGAGCTGACGCACCAGTCATGCGGCAGATTTTTGACAAACGGCAGCTGGGAGACAAAGCGGGTTTCGCGGTGAACTGCTCCGCGTTCCGTCAGCACTTCCCAGCGGTGAACGCCGCGGACGACGGCATTGTCGAGCACAATGCAGTTTTCGAGATGCGCCCCGGGTTCGATTTCCGCATTTTTCCCGATGGAGACGAAGCCGCCGAACTGCGTATCCGGAGCAATCCGCGCACCCGGCTCCGCATGTACGGAGTGTCCGAGCAGACGCGCGTGGATGTCGAAGTACTGCTGGAAAGAGCCGATGTCGCACCAGAGATATCCGGAGTCCGGAAAGAAGGCGCGGAGTTTGCATCCGGCCTCAATCGCCTTGACCCAGGCGTCGACGATGGAGCAGCTGCACGGGCGGTCCGGCAGGAATTCGAAGAAGCGGGGGGAATAGAGGGAGACGCACGCATAAGTCATGGGCGTGCCGTCCGTGTTTCCCTCCGGACGGTTTCCGATCGCGCGGATTGCGCCGTCTTTGACGAACACGCGGTTTTCTGGGCCGTCGACCATTGCCATGGTGACGGCCGCGCCGGATTCGAGGTGTTCACGGATCATGCGCTTGAGATCGAAATCGTTGACGGCGTCGCAGTTGTGCAGCAGGAAACAGTCGCAATCCGCGAGGAGTTCTTTTGCATTGACGAGCGGGCCGCCGGTTCCGAGAATTTCGGGTTCATCGAAGAGTGTGACGGAATCGGCGTATTCCGATTCCGCCGCGCATGCCGCGACCTGTTCCCGGAGGTGATGCGTGTTGACGGCGATGCGGTCGACGCCCGCGTTTTTGAGCCGGCGGAAGATACGGGCGAGCATCGGTGTTCCCGCGATGGGGAGCACCGGTTTCGGATGTATTTCCGTCAGCGGGGCGAGCCTGGAGCCGAACCCCGCCGCGAGAACGATTGCGTTGATCTTCACCGTTCCCACCGCCTTCCGTCAGTTGCTGATCTGGAGGGTCATGAGGAATTCGGCGTTGGTCTTGACCTTCTTCATTTTCCCGAGAATCAGCTCCATGGCCTCGACGGGCGGGACGCCGTTCATGGCTTTGCGGAGGGTCCAGACGCGCTGGAGTTCATCCGGATGGAGCAGAAGTTCCTCTTTGCGGGTTCCGCTCTGCTCCATGTTGATTGCGGGATAAACGCGCTTGTCGACCAGGTGTCGGTCGAGGTGCAGTTCCATATTGCCGGTTCCCTTGAACTCTTCGAAGATGACTTCATCCATTTTGCTTCCGGTGTCGATGAGCGCGGTTGCGATGATGGTGAGGCTTCCGTGGTTTTCGATGTTCCGTGCGGCTCCGAAGAAGCGTTTGGGCTTGTGGAGCGCATTGGCGTCGACGCCGCCGGAAAGGATCTTGCCGGAGTGCGGCTGAAGGGTGTTGTAGGCGCGCGCCAGACGGGTGATGGAGTCGAGAAGAATGACGACGTCCTTCTTGTATTCCACAAGGCGTTTCGCCTTTTCGATGACCATTTCGGCGACCTGGACGTGGCGTTCGGGCGGTTCGTCGAAGGTGGAGCTGACGACTTCCGCATCGACGCACTGCTTCATGTCGGTGACTTCCTCGGGGCGTTCGTCGATAAGCAGGACGATGAGCTGGACTTCCGGGTTGTTCTTGCGGATGGCGTTCGCGATCTTCTGCATGAGCACGGTTTTGCCGGTTCGCGGCGGGGCGACGATGAGTCCGCGCTGCCCTTTGCCGATCGGTGTGACGAGGTCGACCACGCGGGTGGAGAGGTTTTCCGGATCGTTTTCCAGGATCAGACGCTGAGTCGGGAAGTAGGGCGTGAGGTTGCTGAACGGGATGATGTCGCGTTTCTTCTCCGGCGGCTCGTGGTTGATGCTGTCGACTTTGAGCATGGCGAAGAAGCGTTCTTTTTCGCGCGGGGGGCGGATCTGCCCGGAGATGAAGTCGCCGGTCTTGACGGAGAAGCGGCGGATCTGCGAGGGGCTGAGATAGATGTCCTCGGAGGAGGGCAGGTAGCTGTAAGCCTGGGAGCGCAGGAAGCCGAAGCCGTCGGGCAGGATTTCGAGGAAGCCGCTTCCGTAGACCGCGCCGCTGCGTTCGGTGGTGACGCGCAGGATTTCAAAGACGAGTTTGGATTTCTCGAGAGCGCCGACGCCTTCGATTCCGAGATCGTGCGCCATGGCGGTGAGTTCCTGCATGGATTTCTCCTGCATGTCGGAGATGTTGAGATCGGGCGCTTTTTCGCGGACGGCGGGCGGCTGCTGTTCGGGCGCGGGGATGTTCTGTTCGGCATTCACGGGAGCCGGAGCGGGCGCATTCGAGGGGGTGTTTACGGGCGCGGGATTCGGATTCTGCTGCTGGAACTGCGGCTGGTACTGCGACGTCTGATATCGGTTGCTGTTCGGAACGAAGCGGCGGTTGTTGTTATTATTGTTGTTATTGTTCCGGTTGTAGCGGCTGTTCTGCTGACCGTTGTTATTGTTGTTGAAATGGCGGCGGTCGCCGTTATTGTTGCTGTAACGGTCTCCGTTGTTGTCGCGCCGCTGGTAGTTGTTGTCGCGTCGCTGATAATTGTTGTTGTCGCGCGCCTGATAATTGTTTTCCCGCTGCGGATAGTTTTCGCGGGGGAGATAGGGGGCCTCGTCGCGGAAATCGACCGGCTGTGCGGGGACGGGAGCGGGACGCGGCGCGTTGAACCCGGCACCTTCCTCGTACGGGGTCTTGTCCTCGTTCTGATACGGCGCGGAAGTCTCGGATGGTTCGACGGGAACGACGGTGGGGGGAACGAGCAGATCGGGCTGGACGTTTTCCGGAATCGGTTCGATTTCGGGCTCCGCGGCGGGTTCGCGGCGGCGGATGCCGCGTTTCGGCTGCGGCATCGGAACGGGTTCCAGTTCCAGATTCAGACTTCCCGTTTCGGGCGCTTGCTTTTCGAGAGGCTTTTCGGCGGGGGAGGCCGTCGCGGCTTCCGCTTCCTTGCGCACTTTGGGCGGACGGCCTCTGCGCGGTTTGGGCGCGGGATTCGGGTTCTGGGCTTCCGGTACGGGCTCCGCGGGGACTGCCTGCGGAATCTGCTGTTCGTTTTCGTTTTCCATCGTTTGATGTTCTCCGGGGTTGCTATATGAATTTATGTTGTTTATTTCAGAATGCGGTTCAGTTCCGCGCATTGTCTTTTCAGGTTTTCCATGTCCGAGTGGTTGATGATTCCGTAATCCGCCAGTTCCAGCTTTTTCGCGGCGGGAAGCTGACTCTGCATCCGGAATTCCGCATGTTTGCGGCTCCAGCCTCGGGCGAGCAGACGTTCCATCTGAATTTCCGGCGGCGTCCAGACCGCAATGGTCTCATCCACCAGTTTTTCCCATCCGCATTCGAACAGGAGCGGAACGTCGAACATCACCCGGCTGTCTTCCGGGAACGAGGCGACAAGTTTTTCCGCCTCGCGGCTGATGAACGGATGCACGATCTGTTCCAGCCATTTGCGTTCCGCTTCATCGGCGAAAACGATCTCCGCGACCGCCTTCTTTTCTGTCGTGCCGTCGGATGCGATGACGCGTCCGCCCCAGCGTTCGCGCAGGAGCGGGTGAACGCCCGATTCCGGATCGCGGTGCAGCGCGCCGCAGATGGCGTCCGTATCAACAGCTTTCCAGCCGAATTCCAGAAAAATTTTTAAAACCGTGGATTTGCCGCACCCGGCGGCTCCGGTCAAACCTGTCCTTTTCAAAGAAAAATCTCCAGCGGAATATTCTCGGCAGTAATTGATACTGCAAAATTTCG
>URNE01000072.1 GCA_900549045.1 uncultured bacterium
GACGACGCTCGCTGTTTTTCCGTTTTCCGCGCATTCGGGGATACGAACCGTTTCATTGAAGAACACGGATTCGATTACATCCGCCCCTGGCTTCTGCATTCGGCGCTGAGTCTTTTTGCCTACATGTACGAACGCGCAAAGCCGGAATTCCGGGAAGAGTTCTTCGGAAAAATGAACGCTTATTTCCATTCCACCGGCTGCACACCGCGCACGAAAATTCCGTCCGGACCGTGGCGCGGAGCATCCGCGCCCGACAAAATCCGCTGGGGGATGCTCCGTATTCTGCATCCGCTGTCGCTCCGCGCTATTTTACGGAAGGACAAAAAAGCTTACGACCGGCTGATCGCGTTCCGCCTTTTTCTGCTGTATCTTTTCCGCAAGCTCAGTTGAGTTCCAGTCCGGAAGGACGCTGCGAGCGTTTCCGGAACCCGAGCGGAGTTTCTCCCGTATGCTTCCGGAAAGAGAAACAGAACCACGCACTCCCCTGATAGTGGAGGAGTTCCGCAATTTTCCAGATCGGCGTTGACGTTTCCGCCAGCAGACGCTTCGCTTCCATCATCCGCAACTCGAAAAGGAATTGCGCAGGCGACGGATAACCGGACTTTTCCCAGTGACGCGAAAACGTCCGCCGGGAAAAGCCGTGCTGACGCGCGAGTTCGTCAAAATCGATTTCCTGCATGCAGTTCAAACGCAGGTACGATGCGATTCTCCGGATTTTTTCATCGGCCTCCGCCAGCGGCGTCTGCTCCAGTTTCCGGGCGAGAAGAATTTCCCGGACAATCTGAAAACAGAGCATGTCTATTCGGTCGACCACGCCGAATTCTTCCGAATGCCGCGCAAACTCCTGAAGCTGCATGAACAGCGCATGAAACGCGGCGGACTCCGGCATCGGACAGAGACTCAATTCATCTTCCACCCCGAGCGCACGGATTGCATCCGCATATTTCCGGTCATAGGTGAAATAGATTACCGTATTAAATTTGCCCTCCTTGACCACATGGAATTCATTCGGGCGCTTGATGAAAATATGGGGGTAGCGGCAGATGTATTCCCGTCCGTTCACCACGCGGCGGCAAATCTCCGTATCGCCGCCGAAACAGCAGCAGAATTGCAGGGTATCCACAAACATTGTCGAGCTGTAAGGGTGGAAAACAAGGTGCGCAAGCGAGCGTACCGGAGGAATCTGCGGATTCTCCAGCATTCGCTCTTTCTTTTCAAAATTCAAAATGAACGGTACAGACATAATACGGTATTATACAGCGGAACGGAGAAAAATCAAGTGACCGAAAAACAATATTTATTTGTCCAGACCAGCTATAGACAAAAAACGTTTTCCGTGTTATAATTACAGAGAAAGCCGCATAAAGCACAAAACAACGGAATCAATACGAGGAGAAAACAATGCCTTTCCGAATTGACGCGAAAAAGAAAATTTTTCTCGCAACCACCGCCGACATGTCGTATGCGTTCGCAATCAGGGAAAACGGTGTTCCCGTCAATCTGCATTGGGGCGGACGAATCGACCGTCTCGACGACTTGACCGATGAATCCGAAATCTCCTGGTTCCGCATCAGTCATTATTGCGGGCGCGCGAAATCCAGCCGCATGGAATTTCCCGCATACGTTCCGAGACATTATTATGAACCCTGTCTGAAATTATCCTCCCCAGACCGGGCTCTGGAACTGATGTATGAATCGCACAGACTGGAAAACGAAAATCACCTGATCGTCACTCTCCGCGAACCGGGATGCGGACTCGTCGTCAACCTTCACTATGAACTGTTTCCGGAATTCGATCTGATTCAGCGTCACGCCGAACTCATCAATGAAGGCAACGCGGAGATCCGCGTGGAAAATCTCTTTTCGGCCGCCTGGAATCTGCCGCGCGGAGAAGCGCCGCGCCTGACCACGCTTCAGGGCGGATGGGGACAGGAATACCAGATTCACCGCACAATGCTCGATCAGGGCGAGCACATCCTTGAAAGCCGGACCGGAATCAGCGGACATACCGCCGTTCCGTTCTTCGCATTCGATGCGGGAAACGCCGATGAAACATCCGGCGACGTCTATTTCGGCACGCTTCTCTGGAGCGGCAGCTGGAAGTTCATTTTCGAACGCGACGTCTATGCCGAAAACCGCGTTTCCGGAGGACTGAACGACTTTGATTTTGCGCTCACCCTCCCCCCGGGCGAACGCTTCGCCGCTCCGCGCTTCCTCGCGGGATTCTCCCGCCGCGGATTCGGCGAAATGACCAGACACATTCATCGCTACAGCGCAAAACACTTCTATCCGGAAAACATGCGCAACCGCGTCATGCCGGTTGTTTTCAACACATACTCCTGCATCCGCGGAGCGGAAGTGACCGAACAGAACGTCCTTGATCTGATCCCGCGCGCGGCGGACGTCGGCTGCGAACTCTTCATCATCGACGCCGGCTGGCAGCAGAACATGGGCGACTGGACCATTCATCCGGAAAAATTTCCCGGCGGCTTCCGCAAAATCATCGAATCCGTCCGCGCGCACGGCATGGAGTTCGGAATCTGGGTTGAGTTCGAGCGTGTCGATTCCGCAAGCCGCGTCTACCGGGAACATCCGGAATGGCTGATCGACCGCGAGAACTACACGCTTCTCAACTTCGCCCGCCGCGATGTTCTGGAATACATTCACGGCGTTCTCCACAAGCTCCTGACAGAGAACGACATCGTTTATTTCAAGATGGATCTGAACCGCTATCTGGAAATCCCGGCAGTTGAAAACCGGCGCGAGATGCGGACTCGGTACATGTTGAACTTCTATGAACTGATGCAGCGTCTGACCGCAGAGTTTCCGCACGTCTTCTTTGAAAACTGCGCAAGCGGAAGCGGACGCGGCGATCTGGAGATGGACCGTTATTTCGCCCGCGTCAACCGGAGCGACAACCAGGATACGCTGGATATTCTGAACATTCAGGAAGGTTTCACCTACCTGCACTTCCCGAAGATGGCGGGCGGCGGATGCCAGATCAGCAAAAGCTATTCCTACTTCTTCAATCATCGCGAAATTCCGCTCCGCTTCATGGCGCATGCCGCGCTGATGGGCTGGCCCTCTCTCGGCATTCCGCTCCACAAAAGTTCTCCGGAGGAGATTGCGGAGTGCAAAGGATATCTGGACCTGAACCGCAAAATCCGTCACATCGTGGCTTTCGGCTAACTTTACCGCATTGCATCGCACCTGCAGAAGAGTTAAGCCGCAATGGAGTTCGTACTTCCGGATCGTTCGGAAGCGCTCGTGTTTGTCTTCGCACACGGACTCCAGTTCGCGGAACAGCTTCCGAACCTTCATCTGGAAGGACTTGACCCGGAAGCGGTTTATGAAATCGCCCGCTACGGACGTCATGATTCGGAACGCGACAATTTCTGTTCCGTTCCGGAACCGGAACCACGCCCGATATCCGGACGCGGTCTCGCCGAGCTCGGCCTCCGCGTCGGTCTTGACGGCGATTTCGACAGCAGAATCTTTCACCTGAAAAAAATCAAATAAAGGAGATGTCAATGAAACGGAAAAAACAAATTTTCACCCTTGTGGAGCTGCTCATCACGATTGCGATCATCGCCATTCTTGCAGCGATGCTTTTGCCTGCATTGAACAAGGCCAGGGCCAGCGCTCAGGCAATCTCCTGCTCAAGCAATCTTCGGCAGATCGGGATTGCCGCACTCGCTTACTCCGGGGATAACCAGGATTATTATCCGCTGGCCAATTGGCGGTGGAATGACGAATTTGCATTCAACAATTCCTTCCCGCCGTTGCTTTATCCCTATATTGCCGATTCGGAATTCCCGGTAAAGGGAGCGATCAACAAGGTGTATCTCTGTCCGGCGGCAAGGAAAGAAAACTGCGTCAGGGGAAGCAGCCGGGACGGCATGCCAATTACCAGTTATGCGTGGAACGCATTGCTCGGGCTTTATCAGGAAAACGCTTCGGAGCAGTTCAAGTACATGCCGCGCCGGATCGGCAAATGCCGGCAGCCCTCGCTGGCGATTGTCATTCAGGATCATGATTTCAGTAAAATCTACGGCGGAAATAATTGCGGTATAGAGAGCAACTCCGCTTATTTCAACTATCATACGCAGGATGTCGCTTTCAGATGCGCGCCATTGCCGCATGGAGGAAAAGATAATGTCGCAATGGCGGATGGACATGTCGCCTCTAGAAATCCGAATCGTCTTAGCCCGAACGATTTCAATCTGAGCTATCTGTACGGCAACAATTATGGTTCAGACGCTTCGACACGTTCGTATTCCGTCTGGCCTTATTGATTGAACGGACGGGGACCCGGTTTGCTGGCGGCGGGTTCCCGAAGGTTCGCAATGCCAGCATTGTTAATAAATCGGAGAATTAACCGAGCATCGCGATACTAACAGCAGGAAAGGAGATCACGATGAGATTTGCTGTCATTCTTTTTCTTTTGGTCGGAACGCTTCAGGCGGAGGAGATCAAACGACCGGCATGGAACTGGTATGGGGGATGGAAAGTCAAGGCTGAATCGGCCTGCATTGTCCATACTCCCAAAACCTGGCCCAAACTTCTGCGCACCGTTCCGTTGAAGGCGGATACACTGTATCAATGCAGTTTCTCATATCTTGCGCCGGAAGGGGGGCTGCATTGCCGCGGCGGTAAAAATTCAGTCGCGCTTCCCGCGCAAAAGACCTTTGCCCCGGCAAAGCTTTACTTCAAAACCGATGGTGACGGCAAGGCGGAATTGAGCTGGTATACTGAAGGAAGCTTGCCGTATCCCGCCGAGGTCAAGGATATCGACGTTGAGGCTGTTGACGGTGAAAAACATGCGGTAAAGCTGGATTTTGACAATGATCCGGGGCCGTTTCCTGTCGCGTTTTCCCGCCATGTCCGCTGGATGCGCGCTGGCGGCGACAAACTTGGAACGCTGACGGTCGTGTCTGCCGCTGACCATATTGACGGTGGCAAGGCCATGCGCCTGAAGTGGGATTCCGAGAATCCGCCGGAACGGATCAATGCGGTATCCGTGCCGGTTCCGGTCATTCCCGGAAAAGTTTACCGCGTTGGCGGCTGGTTCAAGGCCGACCATGACGGAAAGGCCCAGATCATCGTCGATGGCGGCTGGCAGAAAGGGCTGGAGCACTGGGTGAAATTCAATAACTTCACGGTTTCTCCGGAATGGCAGCACCGGTCATTTGAAATTGAAGTTCCGACAGCGGAAAGAATCATTCAGCTGAAATCCGGAGTTCTGACGTTGTCGATCGGCTTGTTCTGCGGCGGAAGTCATGAGCTTGATGTCAAGGGAATCACCTGGGAGAGTGTCCGATGAAAAGCATCTTGACTATTCTGCTGGGGGCATGCTTGGCCGGGACGGTTGCGGCAAACCCGATCCGCAACTCCAGTTTCGAGCTGGATTCCGCCAATTTCGGCGTGGTCCGCTTTGCCCGCAGCGGCGGGGGCTATCTCAAGCCGGAGTTTGATACAGCTTCTGCCGTTCACGGCCGGCAGAGCATCCGCTTTGCCAATCCGAATGCGGATATGATTGAATTCCTCTCGGCTGAGTTCAAGTTGAAGCCGGGGAAAACCTATACGCTTTCCTGGTATATGAAAAGCGACAAACCGGTTCGTATCCGTTGCGGAGTTCTCTCCGGCGACATCACGCCGAAATCCGACGCCTGGATCACGGAACTGCGATGGATGAAGCCGGAACGGGAGTGGAAGCGGTACTCTTTCAGCTTCCGCGCCAAGGGGTATGGAAATTATTTCACCGAGTTCCGGTGGGGAAACTGGGACCGGATTGCGAATGATGCGACTGTCTGGTTCGACGCGTTTCAGGTCGACGAAGGAACCGAAACGACGGAGTATGCGCCGCATTCCGGAGTGGAAGCTGCTCTGATCGCCCCGGAGCGGATCTGCCTCGGAGAAGCGCAGATGCCGTTGGAAATCGCGGCAGTCAACTACGGCGCTTCCGTTCGGAAAATTGCGGTGAAGCTTACGCAGAAGGAGAGTTTGAGCGGAACTGTGACGCCGCTGGGCGAGCATCAGCTCGAACTGAAACCGGGGAGCGTTGTCCGCCGCAAACTCCAGCTTGCCGCCGGTCGTTACGGACACTTCCGGCTTGAGGGAGAATTCAGCGGGAGCGAGAGTTCCGGCAGCATGTTCCCGATACACTATGCCCGCGTTTTCCCGCCCCGTCCCGGCAAGCCGGATTTGCGCCGGGAGAGCGTGCTTGGAGTGGAGTTCTCTTATGGGGAAACGGCGGAAAACCAGAGCTTTATTCCCGGAGGCTACCGGGGATTGGAGAGCGATCAGGAAAGTTATATGCGTTTTTTCCGGAATGCCGGCATAAAGTTGCTGCGCAGCGGCAACAACGGCGATGCCTTTTCCTGGAACCTGATAGAAACGGCTCCCGGGGTATTCGATTGGAACAATACGGATCGGCTCGTAGAGCTTGCCAACCGGAACGACATGCAGATCATGCCGGTATTGGGCAATATGTTTTTTCTGCGGGACAATTACCGGACCGGAAAACGCGATTTTACGCGTCTGCCGAAGTTCGTGGTTGAAAAGTCGGTCAAGGTTGCAACCAGACTGTCATGGGACGGTCTGCTGCCGCCGCATGAGATGTGGGAACGTTATGCAGGCGCCATGGCTTCCCGCTACCGCGGCCGGATTGCCGCTTATGAACTGACGAATGAGCCGAACATCTGCATCCCCGGCGAGAAGTATGCGGAGTATGTCAAAATTGCAGGGCGTGCGATCCGGGATGCCGCTCCCGGCACAATTGTAGTCGGAGGCGGAATTACATCCGACTTCGGCGGTTCGGCCGGGGCATTCCTGAGGGCGCTCGGGGAGTCGAAGGCGTTGGAGTTTTGCGACGCCTTGAGTTTTCACCCGTATTCGTCCCGCCAGGAGAACAGCGCAAACCCGGCGCGTGAGAGCTTGCGGCAATTGCAGCGGATGGTTGACAAATACGTCGCCGGAATGCCGCTTTGGAATACGGAGCTTTATTATCTCTGGGGAGATAAGAATGACACCAAACGGATTGAAACCGGTACCCTGCCGCGGCATTTGACGCAGCGTTTTTTGTTGGATCTGGGAGAAGGAGTCAAGCAGAACATGTACTTGCCGGACACTTCACTGCTGATGCACGAGCTTTCTCCAAGCTGGCAGCAGGTGGGCGAGTTTGTACAGACCGGGCTTGTGCCATCCATGCTTTATCCGGCGCACAGCGCATTGGTTCACTTTTTCGCGGGCGCCGTTCCGGTGGCGCGTATCGAGCGGATTCGCGGGATTACCTGCTATCTCTATCGTGACCGCGACGGGAAGGAGATCGCTGCTTTCTGGAATAACACGGTCGACCGGAAATTCAAACTGACTTTTAAAAGTGAAGGCATTTCCCTTTATGACCTCTATGGCAACAAGCTGGCGGTTCGCAAGGATCTGCCGGTCGGTCAAAACCCCTGTTTCCTGCGCGGTTCCGATTTGCGCAAGGTCTTGTCGGATGCCCGGATCGTTCCGGAACAGGCTTATTCCATAACCGGCGCCCGCCAAAGCAAGGTTGACGGGAAGACGATGCTCGGAATCGGAATCTTCAATCACGGCACTGCGGCAACGGCGCTGAAAGTGCGTCCGGACTTTGCCGGAAGCGCCAAGAAGGTGACTTTGCCGCCTCAGTCGGAGAGCGTGGTGTATTTTCCTTTCGACGGCACGAGTTGTCAGGCGCAGGTGATTGTTTCAGACGGGAAAAAGTCCCGCCGCTGGCCGATTTCCTTCAAACCGGTGAGCTTTTGCCGCAGCGGAGAGAGATGCGTTGTCGGAGAGCTCTTCAGCTTTCAACCTGAGATGACCGCAGCCGCGTTGAAGTTATCGATCCGGGTGAATGACGCCGATCGCGGAGTGAGGGAGAAAGGGGCACCGTGGAATGGTGACACGATTGAACTGTTCTTTGATACGCGCCCGGAAAGCATGCTCGATTTTCCCGGATATACACCGAACGTCCATCGGCTTTTTCTGTCGCCGGCATCGTTGAATGGCCTGCCGGCTGCGCTGCAGGCAAGCAGCGGCGTCAATACCGCGAAAATCAGCTGGAACATCACGGAAGATGCCGCCGGCTATACGGCGGAACTTGTGATTCCGTGGAGTTGCCTCGGGCTCGCTGAACCAGCTCTGCTCGGATTCGACATTGCCGTGGACAACACCGACCGTTCGGGGAAACGGAACCAGACCGTCTGGGCCGGAGGTGAGCTCAACCACAAGGACAGAACATACTTCGGCACTCTTTTGAAGGAATAATGAAGGAACAGGTTATGGAACAGTTTTTCAAATTGCCGGATTCAGATGACCTGAATCTGTATGACAACAATCCGCCTCCGCTGGATCAACAGTTCGGCATCCGTCCGCTCGGAACGTTGAAAACCCTCTCCAGTCATGATATCGCCAGTTCCATCGTGGGAATCGGCATGGAAACGCTTGATCGCGACACCTATGACCCGGCGCCCCTTTACGATCCCCTCTGCGCCGCCGGCTGTAAATGGGTACGGTTGCAGACCGGCTGGATCAAATGTGAAAAGACAGCGGGCGTTTATGATTTCGCCTGGCTTGATGCCATTGTGGACAATCTGCTTCGGCGCGGGATTCAACCTTGGTTCAGCGCCGGATTCGGTCACCCGATCCATGGGCCCGGCCGAGCCGATCACCTCACCCGGACGCTCCGGGGTGGGGCCAACGTAGTAAATGGCGCTGCCGGTCAGGTCAAAAGGCAGCGCTTCGCCCTTGTCCAGCGCCTCGATCATCCGCTTGTG